>NZ_JBQHST010000016.1:0-48897 GCF_052066095.1 Collinsella sp. HCP28S3_B9 | reverse complement strand
TTGAGGACCAGGTCTTCGGCGTTCATGCTGCCCCCATCATCGCGGTCTACGGGGTCAACGATATGGCACCGTGGGGACACATGTATGTCAATCCTGGTCTAACAGAGCCTTATTTAATCCCCGTCCCGAAATTAAACCGCCCCCCATTTCTTGGACATTGAACTGCCGCCCGAGAAAGCTAAACGCCTTCTGGCAGGTTGTCCCGGACCGAGGGCGGCCGCCTCGACCGCCCTCGGCCCTCACCCACCTCAACTGCCCTCAACTACATAGAGCTGGTCGAGAAGGGCCCAAGCTAGCAGGCGCCTTCCTCGTCGTCGTTGGGCCGGTAGGTGATGAACTCGATGACGAAGGCCAGGACGGCAGAGACGAGCGAGGCGATGATCGCGAAGATCATGTGGGAGATCCCGGCGCCACCAGGGGTCCCGTCGATGAAGTTGAGCAGGTTGAAGACACCGAGGCCACCCGAGATGTACATGAGGGCGCCCGTCATTCCCACGATGGCGCCGCCCACGGCGGAGCTCAGGCATGCCACGACGAACGCGCGCTTGTTGGGGAGGGCGATGCCGTAGATGCCCGGCTCGGTGACGCCGAAGAAGAAGGCGGAGATCATCGCGGGAAGGGCGATGCCGCGGAAGCGCTCGTCCTTGTTTCTGAGATACATGGCAAAGATGACCGCTCCGAGCGCGAACCCGTGGCCGATGGTGGCGGCGAGCACGCTGTCGTGGCCGAGGGTGTTCAGGTTCATGATGGAGATGGGGATGAGGCTCCAGTGGAAGCCAAAGATGACGAGGCACATCCACAGTCCGCCGACCAGGGCGCTGCCCAAGACGGAACCAACCACGGGAAGCTGGAAGATGAACGAGAACGCCGCGCTCAGCAGGTTGGTGATGAGGGTGGCCACCGGACCGATGACGAGGTAGCCCAAGACGATGGAGACCGTCATCGTGGCGAGCGGGACGAGGAACATCTTGAGCGCAGCCGGCATCCAGCTCTTGAGCCAGCGCTCAATGATAGAGCCGAACCACACCATGAGAAGGACGGGAATCACCGAGCTCACGTAGCCGGACACGGGCATGATGATGGGGACCCCGAGGGCGGTGGCGTACCACGAGAACGTGCCGGCCACGCCGAGGTCGATGCTGCCGAGCGCCTCGCCCGAGGTCAGGGCGACCATCGTCGGGTAGAGGAGCGCCACGCCGATTGCCACGCCGGTGAACTCGTTCATGCGGAACTTGCGCGCGGCACTGAACGCCAGGGCGACGGGAAGGAAGTAGAAGAAGCCGTCAGCCACGGCGTAGAGCAGCGTGTAGAGGCCGTCGTTTGCAAAGGCCGGGACGAAGTAGGTGATGAGGGCAAGCAGTCCCTTCATGATGCCTGCGGCGGCAAGCGGTCCCAGGATGGGCTGGAAGATGCCAGAGATGAGGTCGATGATGACGGAGGCAACGGTCTTATCGCCCTGGGGCTCGTCGTCGGCGCTTGCGCCGCCCGAGAAGTTACCGGCCTCCAGGACCGCGTCGTAGACGTCCTCGACGATGTTACCCACGACCACCTGGTACTGGCCGTTGGCCTGGATGACCTGGATGACGCCCTTGAGGGCCTCGATCTTGGCCGTGTTGGCGCGAGACTCGTCCTTGAGCTTGAAGCGCACGCGCGTGATGCAGTGCGCGACGCTGGCGACGTTCTCGGCGCCGCCTACGTTCTCGAGTATGGATCTGGCCAGATCGTCGTATTTTTCAGCCATTATTTTCTCCTTAGTGATATTGCCCGGGCGGCTAGCCCAGGTCGCCTCCGTTGGTGGCGATGGCCTGTTGGTACCAGTAGAAGCTCTTCTTGCGCCTGCGCTCGAGCGTGCCGTTGCCCAGGTTGTCGCGGTCCACGTAGATGAAGCCGTAGCGCTTCTCCATCTCGCCGGAGCCCGCGCTCACGAGGTCGATCGGCCCCCAGGTGGTGTAGCCGAGCATCTCGACGCCGTCCTGCTCGATGGCGTCGCGCATGGCCTCGATGTGCTCGCGCAGGTAGGCGATACGGTAGTCGTCCTCGATCGTGCCGTCGGGAAGCACCTCGTCATAGGCGCCGAGGCCGTTCTCCACCACAAAGAGCGGCTTTTGGTAGCGGTCCCAGAGGTCGTTGATCGTGATGCGGAACCCCAGCGGGTCGATGACCCAGCCCCAGTCGCTCGTGCGCACGTAGGGGTTCTCCACGCCGGCGAAGGCGTTGCCCTCGGCGACGCCGCCCACGGAATCGGGGTCGCCCGCGGTGCAGCGCGAGGAGTAGTAGCTAAACGAGATGAAGTCGACGGTGTTCTCCGCAAGGATACGCTCGTCCTCGGCGGTCATGCCCACATCGATGCCCTCGCGCTCGAGCATCTTGAGCGCGTAGCCGGGGTAGTGCCCGCGCGCCTGCACGTCCACGAAGAAGAGGTCCTCCTGGTTCTTGACCTGCGCCGCGCGGACGTCCTCGGGGCGGCAGGAGTAGGGGTAGTAGCTTCCCGCGGCGAGCATGCAGCCCACCTTGTTCTCCGGGTCGACCTCGTGGGCGATCTTGGTGGCCCAGGCGCTGGCCACGAGCTCGTTGTGCGCGGCGCGGTACTCGGCCTCGCGGGCATTCTCCCCGGGCTCGAGGACGATGCCGGCACCCATGAAGGGACGGTGCAAGATCATGTTCATCTCGTTGAACGTGATCCACCAGCGCACGAGGCCGCGGTAGCGGTTGAAGAGCACCGTCACGAGCCGCTTGTAGAGCTCGATGAGGGTGCGGTTTCGCCAGGCGCCGTACTTCTTGACGAGGTGTATGGGGCAGTCGAAGTGCGTGATGGTCACGAGGGGCTCGATCCCGTGCTCGCGGCAGCAGCGGAACACGTCCTCGTAGAAGGCGAGCCCGGCCTCGTTGGGCTCCTCCTCGTCGCCGTTGGGGAAGATGCGACTCCAGGCGATGGAGAGGCGAAAGACCTTGAAGCCCATCTCCGCGAAGAGGGCTATGTCCTCGCGGTAGCGGTGGTAGAAGTCGATGCCCGTCTGGGCCGGGTAGTAGTACCCGGGCTCGAAGTCGAGCATGCGCCTCAGGCCGCGACTCACGTCGTTGCGCTCCGGCCCGTGTGGGATGACGTCGACATTGGCAAGGCCGCGGCCGCCCTCGTCATAACCTCCCTCGCATTGGTTGGCGGCGGTGGCTCCTCCCCAAAGGAACCCTTTTGGAAATGGCATAGTGCCTCCTTCTCTCTGGCGTCCCCACCTCTGCGGGGGACGCTTTAATAACGTCCTTGCGACCTCACGCGCCGGGCCCGTGGCCCTTTCCCTGATGCGCGCGGGCCGCCTGTGAAGGGATGACTAGCTGACGGCTTGTCCTGCGGCGGCGCGACGTGCCTCCCGGCCTCCAAGCAGGGAGGGGACCTGCGCCAGGCACACGCCGGCGAGGATGATGGCGACGCCCAGCCACTCGACGACGCCGAGCGGCTCGCCGAGGACGATCATGGCGATGAGTAGGCCGGCAGGGAGTTCCGCGGCGGCCATGACAGTGGAGAGGCCCGCGGGCAGGTGCGGAGAGCCCATGCCGAAGAGCAGGACCGGGCAGAGCATGCCAAAGAAGCCGGCGATGACGGCAAAGGGCAGGATGCCCTGGGCGAGGACGCCCGAGACGACGTAGTCCGGGCACACCGTGAGCGACATGACCACGGAGCCCGCGCATACGATGACGCCACGCTGCTCGGACGAGCAGGGGGCCTCGACCTTGCCGGAGAGGGTGACAAAGAGGGAGCAGGACACGGCCGCCCCCAGCGCGCAGAGCAGGGCCACGGGGTCGTACCCGGTGATGCCGGTCTTGTAAACGCCGCTGGCGAACACCGTTCCGAAGACGATGACCAGGGCGGAGACCACTTGGAGGGCCCTCGGCGGTCGGCGCGTCATGACGGTCTGCCACAGGAGTCCCAGCCACGTGAACTGGAAGAGGAGCGTGAGCGCCACCGGGGCGGGCAGCACGCTCATGGCGTAGCAGTAGAGGATTGAGGTGAGGCAGGTGAGGGCTCCCAGGCCCATGAGCTTAAGGGCGAGTTTCCAGCCCACGCGCTGCCATCGGTGCCCGAGTGCGTGGCCCGCGAGTGTGGCGAGAGCGAAGAAGAGGCAGCCGAACCACGCCTGGCTCGCCACCACCTGCGCCGAGGTGAAGCCCGCGGCGTAGGCGAGCTTGTAGGTCGTGGCCATCGCGCCGTAGCAGGCGCCGCCCGCAAAGACCTGGAGCGCCGCCTTGGCCTGTCCCGCGCCCGTGGCTCCTGTCCCGGCGGCCTGTTGCTTGATTGTGTTTGTTCCTGCCATTAGGCTCCCTTCCGTCTGCTGTCTTGCAGATGCACGTCTCGTGCGTCTGTTCCCTGCAGTCGGAAGGTGGGCTCGTGCGGTCTTCTGGCGGTGCATGTGGCACCTGCTGCCAAGACGAAAAAAGCCACGCAACCGACTGCTCGGTTGCGTGGCAAAAAGGTGGCTAGCGCCCAGAAAAGTCCACGCGTTTTTAGACTGAGACAAAGTACTACAACAGGTGAGATTCCGTCAAGAAAAACCGAGAAAAAAGTGAGTCTCTGCCCGCCGTACCTGTGGCGGTCGTTCCCCGAACGGGGCGGTGCGCTGGGGACTGTCTCGATCTGTAACAGTAAGACCCGGTTTTGGTCCGTAGATGTTACAGATTTAGACGTTTTGTCGGGGCGGTTTCCGTTTGTCTTGATCTGTAACAGTTAGGGGTCAAAAGTGGGTCTAGATGTTACAGATTGAGATTGTTGAGGATGGGTGGGGGTAGCTAAAATAGCCCCGTCCCTTTTTAAACATTGGGAAATCGAGCGTGGCAAGCATAGGTCTTCGGGGTATAAGACGGCTAATTGTATGCCGCCCTATGAAAGGAACCCTTATGCCCAGCGTTGCCGTTCTTGCCGCCGATGGCTTTGAAACGATTGAATGCCTGACCATGGTCGATGTCATGCGTCGCGGCGGCGTGCGCGCCACGCTCATCTCGATCATGCCCACGCGCGAGGTCGTAAGCTCGTTGCAGATTCCCGTGACCTGCGATGCGCTCTTTGATGAGATCAACTTTGAGGAGTACGACTGCATCGTGCTGCCCGGCGGCCTGCCCGGAGCCACCAACCTGCGCGCCGACCAGCGTGTCTGCGATGTAGTCTGCGAGTTCGCCGCAACCAAGCACGTTGCCGCCATCTGCGCCGCCCCGTTTATCCTGGGCGAGCTTGGTCTGCTCGAGGGACGCCGAGCCACGTGCTTCCCCGGCTTTGAGAAGAGCTTCCCCGAGGGTGCTTATACCGGCGAGAAGGTCACGCAAGACGGCAACATCATCACTGCCAGCGGCATGGCACAGTCACTTCCCTTTGCCTTGGAGCTGCTGCGCACACTCGCCGGCGACAAGGCCGTCGAGAAGGTTGCCGAGGGCATCCAGCTATGATTTTGGCTTCGCAATCGCCGCGCCGCATAGAGCTGATGCGCGAGGCGGGCTATGACGTTCGCGTAATTCCCGCAGATATCGACGAAACACCTTTTGATGGCGAAGCTCCGCTTACGCTTGTCGAACGCTTGGCACGCGCCAAAGCCGCTGCCGTTGCCTCCGAGCACGCCGAACCCAACGAACTGACTGTCGCAGCCGATACCATTGTCACCTTTGACGGGCAAATTTTGGGCAAGCCGGCAGACGAAGACGAGGCACGCACTATGCTCCGCGAGCTTTCGGGCCGCACGCACCAGGTGGCAACCGGCGTCTGCATCGTTAAAGCCGGCGACGCTGCAGCTCCGCATGCCGCCGAAAGTCTGTCGTTTGTCGATGTGACCGACGTGACGTTCTATGAGCTTACCGAGGAGCAGATCGGGCACTATGTTGCCTCCGGCGAACCCATGGACAAGGCCGGAGCCTACGGTATCCAGGGCACAGGCGGCCGCATGCTCGTGCATGACATTTCGGGCGACTTCTACAACGTGGTGGGCTTACCCATCGCTCGCGTCGCACGTGCGATTCAAAAACTCTCGTAATTGCATCTGGCGCTGGGTATCCCCCGGCGCCTACAATTTTGCCGTACCGTACGGATCCCGACCGAGCATAAGGCCCGGCGGAAAACCGATAGGAGAAAACATGGACACCCTGCTCGAAGCCATTGACGTTTGCGATGTCGATGGCTTTTGCTTTGGCAACTATACAGACGGGGAGGCCGGCACCGGCTGCACCGTAATCGTGGCGCCCGAGGGTGCCACCGGCGGCGTTGACGTACGTGGTGGCGCTCCCGCTTCGCGCGAGACCGATCTGCTGCGTCCCGAGAACACCGTCGATAAGGTCCACGCCGTCTGCCTTTCGGGCGGTTCGGCCTTTGGTCTCGAAGCGGCAAGCGGCGTGGCCCGCGAACTCGAGAGCCGCGGCATCGGCCTGCCCGTCGGCCCCACGCAGGTGCCCATCGTGTGTTCCAGCTGCATCTTCGACCTCGCCTTTGGCGATCCCACCGTGCGTCCCGACATTGAGGCCGGTATCGCCGCCGTGCGCGAGGCGCTCGACCATACCCCCACCACACTCGAGCAGGGCAATGTAGGTGCCGGCACCGGCGCCACCGTAGGCAAGCTCATGGGGCCCGCCACCTGCATGAAGGCTGGCCTTGGAGCTGCTGCCGTGGCTCTCGGCACCGTCAAGGTGGGCGCCGTGGTCTCGGTCAACGCCTGTGGCAACGTGGTCGACCCGACCACCGGCGAGTGGGTGGCCGGCATGCGCGCCGCAGCCGATAACGACCAGATCGTCGACATGGAGCTCGCCGCCCTTGCCGCCGCCGGCTCTATGAAAATGCCACTCGACCGCACCAACACCACCATCAGCTGCATCGTCACCAACGTGGAGCTCACTAAGGCCCAGGCCACCAAGGTCTCCCAGATGGCCGCAGACGCCTATGCACACGCCATCCGCCCCACACACACCACCAACGACGGTGACACCATCTACACCCTTGCCAGCGGCAAGCTGGACAGCCAGGCAAGCGCCGCCGTTCCCCTAGACCTGCTGGGCATGCTCGCCGTAAGGGCCCTGGAAACCGCCATCGTAAACGGAGCCAAAACCGCCAAAACATCCCACGGCATCCCCGGCGTTGCGAAGTAATCCACTCGACCGTCGGTCGGAGACGGGCGGGCGTTACGTTTGCTGCTCTACAGTCCTATGCAAGACGAAGGCCACATTAAGTGGCCTTCTTTGCATGCGGAACTCGCGACAAACGTAACGCCCGCCCGTCTCCGACCGACTACCATCTAAGACCTTTTCAGCCCAGGCCCCTGTGTACCGCGCGTCGAAGATCTTCAAATTCAGCTTGCTGACATAAAGCGAGACATAGCAGAGGGCCCCTGGTCCTTAACTTGATACGAGTTCCGCACGCAAAGGAGGCGCCAGTGGCGCCTCCGTCTTGCGCAGGACTGTTCGAAGTAGCAAGTTAAGGACCAGGGGTCCCCGTTACCCGAGCGTTTATGCACTAGTTGAATTTGAAGATCTTTGAGGCAAGACGGTATAGGCCGAGTGTGGTTTTGTCTCCAGCCCGCCCGTGCAGGTTGGTAAAGAAGCCAACCACACCGTAGCGTGCACGACGATACATACGCTCGTCGTAGGCCTTCAAATCACTCCACAATGTCGTCAGGCGCTCGTCGGCGCAATCCTCATCGGAAAGCTTGGTTAGCACCGAACAAATTGCCATCATCATGGTGAAATAGCCCATCATGTACGCGCGCAGACGCGACGACTCGACATCGCTGTACAAATGGAACGCCTCCATCATAATGCGCGTCACGCGAAACTGCTGGTCCAGACGTTTGACCATCGTGGCCTCGTTGACGCTCTGGCCCTCGCGACCGATAAAGTAACGATAGAGGTCGATGTCGGCGTAGTACATGGTCTTGCAGCGCGGCAGCGGCACATAGGCGTAGATATTGTCGACATAGAACGTGTGCGGCGGCATAGGCAGATTGGACGCGCGCAGCACATCCGTGCGATAACACAGGCTGTGCATGAGCAAATTCTGGTCCGGGCGGAAATGGCCGATCTGGTCCCAGGTAAAGATCTTTTTGCGCGGCAGGGCAAACTTGTAACCAATAGCGGTATGCGTACCCTCGTAAACCTTCTCGTACACATAGTTCGAGATAAACAGATCGACGCGCTGGTCGCGCTCCTCAAAGCCACGCAGAATCGAAAGCATGGTCGAAAGCGCCGCACCGTCGAGCCAGTCATCCGAGTCGACGACCTTGTAGTAGGTGCCCTGCGCCTCGCGCAGGCCCGAGAGAACGGCCATGCCGTGGCCGCCGTTCTCCTGATGCACCGCGCGGATGATACCGGGGTAACGCGCCTCCCACTCATCGGCCTTAGCTGCCGTCTCGTCCTTGGAACCGTCATCGACGATGATGATCTCGATATCGGTGGCATAATCGCTCCCCTCCAGAATGGAGGTGATGCAATGGTCCATGTCCTTGGCGGCGTTATACGAGGGAATACCGAATGATATGACTTTATGCATGGCAGGCGATAATCTCATCCGAAAGATCGAGGGCAGAGTTGGTCACGGCATCCATATCGTAGTAACGATACTCGGCCAGGCGACCCACCGGGTGGAAGTTCGTCAGGTTCTGGACGCGCTCAAGATAGCGCTCATAGAGCTCGCGGTTCTCGGGCTCCAGAATGGCGTAATAGGGCGTCTCGCCCGAGCCGGGCGTATAGGCCTTGGAATACTCCTTCATGATGGTGGTCTTGCCGGGCAGGACCTGACCAGTCATGTTCTTGAACTCGGTGATACGCGTGTAATCCTCGCTCGTGGTGTAATTGACGGTGCCCACGGGCTGGAACTGGTCCATATCGAGCGTCTCGAACTTCATGTCGAGCGTACGGTACGGCAGAGCGCCCAAGTCGAGGTTGAACAGCTCGTCGAGCGGACCGGTGTAGACGATCTCGCCGCCATAGACCTTGCCGTCGATCTTGACGGTGGTCTCGTCAATCTCAAAGAGGTCGCGGGCGTCCACGTCGCAGAACACATCAATCAGATCGTGGTCGAGCATATGCTCGAACAACGCGGTATAGCCGTCCTGCGGCATGCCCTGGAAGGGAGCCTGCGGGAAATAGCGGTCATCGTCGCCCACAAAGACGGGAACGCGGCCGGTGATCGAGGGATCGATCTGGTCGGGCGTCTGGCCCCACTGCTTCATGGTGTAATGCAAAAAGACGTTCTCGTAGACGTAATCGGCGACCTCGGCAAGATCCGGGTCGTTCTTCTTGCGCAGCTCCATGATGGGCACCTTGACGTCCTTGCCAAAGGTCTCCACGAGCTTCTGATACAGCTCCTCGCCGCGCTCATCGCCAAAGGCGAGCTTGAGGCTCGCGTGGTTAAAGGGCACGGGCATAAGGGTGCCGTTGATGTTGGCGAGCACCTTGTGCTGATAGTCCGTCCACTTGGTAAAGCGCGACAGAAAATTGTGGACGCGCTCGTTAAAGGTATGGTAAATGTGCGGACCATACTCGTGGACCAGGATCCCGGCCTCATCAAAGCAGTCGTAAGCATTGCCCGCAATGTGGCCACGGCGCTCCAAAACGGCAACGCGATAGCCGATGGTCTCGGCAAGACGGCGGGCACAAACGGCACCGGCATACCCGGCACCGACGACAATCATGTCGTATGCGCCGGCGTTAAAGCCTTCAGGCAGGCCTGAGGTAATCTGCATCGATACTCCTTGTCAAAAGCCACGGGCTCGTTAGCTGGGCTTTTCTCGAACATTCTTCGAGACATATTTATCAGAGCGATTATAGCGCTAATGCGTCCTATAATGAGCTTGCCACACAAGGAAAGCTCAAGCACCCCGGCGTACATATTTGAAAGGTAAACCCGCTAGCAGCGGGTTTATTCGTGGACAGCCGGGTGCCTGGAGCTTAGCGAAACGCTTGTAAGGAGTAACATGAGCGATTTCCTAAACCGTATGAAGTCTGCCGCCAAGGCCGACCTTAAGACGATCGTCCTGCCCGAGGGCGAAGATCCGCGCACCATCATCGCAGCTACCAAGATCATCGAGGAGGGCTTGGCAAAGATCGTCATCTTGGGCAACCCCGACGAGATCAACGTTCCCGGCGCTACCGTCATCGACCCGCGCAATGCCGAGAAGCACGAGGAGTACGCGCAGAAGTTTGCCGAGCTCCGCGCCAAGAAGGGCGTCACCATCGAGCAGGCTCGCGCCCAGGTGATGGACGCCACCTACTTTGGCACCATGATGGTCAAGATGGGCGATGCCGATGGTCTGGTCTCCGGCGCCTGCCACTCCACCGCCGACACCCTGCGCCCCGCGCTGCAGATCCTCAAGACCGCCCCGGGCACCAAGCTGGTCTCGGCCTTCTTTGTGATGTGCACCGACACCCCGCAGTTCGGCACCGACGGCACGCTGATCTTCGCCGACTGCGGCCTCAACATCAACCCGTCCTCCGATGAGCTCTCCGAGATCGCCATCGCCTCCGCTCACTCCTGGTCCACCTTCATGGGCAACGTTGAGCCGCACGTGGCCATGCTCTCCTACTCCACTATGGGTTCCGCCGGCGGCGAAGTCGCCAAGAAGGTCCAGGAGGCCGTGAAGTTCTGCAAGGAGAAGGCCCCCGAGCTCGCCATCGATGGCGACCTGCAGCTCGACGCCGCCATCGTCCCCAACGTCGCCCAGCTCAAGGCTCCCGGCTCCTCCGTTGCCGGCAAGGCCAACGTGCTCGTGTTTCCCGACCTCGAGGCCGGCAACATCGGCTACAAGCTGGTCCAGCGCTTCGCCGGCGCCGACGCCTACGGCCCCATCCTGCAGGGCATCGCCAAGCCGGTTAACGACCTTTCGCGCGGCTGCTCTGCCGACGACATCGTGGGTGTCGTAGCCATCACCGCCGTCCAGGCTCAGATGGCTGAGTAGCGGACATATCCCCTCGGGACCCTACAGGGTAAAGCTCTGAAAACGTCCTCGGACATGCATGAAACCCCCGCTGCGCACTTCGTGCGGCGGGGGTTTCATGCGTCCTGCGGAATGTTTTCAGAGCTTTACCCTGTAGGGTCCCTGCCGCCACGTGGTGCTCAGGGGATCTGGGGTGGACGGCGGCTTGGCTACGAGCTGGGGCTGAGAAACTGAATGGATGGGTGCCGTTGCTGGGGGGCAAACGATGCGGATATGGTCACGTTGGATTTGAAAGGCTGATAGGGGCCTCGGCGGTTGTTGTGCCGGAAAGCGTGTCCCGGTCTGGAGGCGGATTGTGGGATGCAGCTTCCGCTTGGGGCTTGTTTGGGAAACTGTGGGACGGAATTTTGCTTTATTGTGGGTCGCACTTTCCGCAACGTGCCTCAACCGGAAAGCGTGTCCCAGAATTTGTGCTCGAAACGGGATGGAGTTTCCGCTGTCCTTCTGCTAGTAAAAAAGGCCTCCGGAGCTGTTGCTTCGGAGGCCTTTCGTTTAAATGCAAATGCGCGCGTTAGTTGTTCTTGGTCAGACGCTCGACGTCGTGGGCGATCATGTATTCCTCGTCGGTGGGGATGACCATGACGGTGACGGCGGAACCGGCGGCACTGATGACCTGCGGGCCGTTGCCCACGGCCTCGCGGTTCTTGTTGTTGTCGATGCGCACGCCCAGCCACTCAAAGCAGTCGCAGAAGGCCTTGCGGATCGACCAGTCGTTCTCGCCGATGCCGGCGGTAAAGGTGATGGTGTCCACGCCCGCCATGGATGCGATCATGGAACCGGCCTGCTGCATGGCCTTGTAGGCGAACATGTCGAAGGCGAGCAGGCAGCGCTCGTCGCCCTCGGAGGCGCGTGTACGGATGTCGCGGGCGTCGTTGGAGATGCCCGAGATGGCAAGCAGACCAGACTGCTTGTTCATCATGTCATCGACTTCCTGATAGCTGTAGCCGCCCTCGCGCTGGAGGTAGCACACGGTGGCCGGGTCAATGGAACCACAGCGGGTACCCATCATCAGACCGTCAAGCGGCGTGAGGCCCATCGTGGTGTCGCGGCACACGCCGTCCTCAATGGCGGCAAGCGAAGCACCGTTACCCAAATGGCACGAAAGCAGACGGTGGCAGCGCGAACCCAGGATCTCCTTGGCCATCATCCACTCATAGCGGTGGCTCGTGCCGTGGGCGCCGTACTTGCGCACGTGGTACTTGTCGCACACGTCCTTGGGCAGCGCGTAGGTATAGGCGACCTCGGGCATGGTCATGTGGAACGAGGTATCGAAGACGGCGACGTTGGGCAGCTCCGGATACTTCTCGCGGCAATACTCGATTGCTGCGGCCTCGCCGTAGTTGTGCAGCGGAGCAAGCGGTGCCACCTCAAGAATCTTGGCCATAACCTCGTCGTCGACAACTGCAGAATCATCGAAGTGCCAGCCGCCCTGAACGATACGATGGCCAATGCCATCAATCGTAAAGTCGGTCTTCTCGAGCTCCTCGAGCACGCGAGCGATAGCAGAGCGATGATCGGGGAAAGGGACCTCCTCGGTCTGCTTGGCGCCACCGTTCTCGGAGTGGCCAAAGATGCCCATGTCCGAACCGATACGTTCGCAGTTGCCCTTGGCGAAAACCTCTCGGGTATCGGTATCCAAAAGCTGATATTTAAGGCTTGAGCTGCCGGCGTTGACAACAAGTACGTTCATGAGACTCCTTTGCAGTGCAATACGGTCGACGCAGACCCCTTAAGGCGGCCGCATTTTAATAAGAAGTTATCACAACTTGATAAATAGCTATCAAGCATATCGCCCAACGAGCACAAAAGAGGGGCCGAACGGCGCTCGGTCGTCCAGCCCCTCCCCTCTTGCAATTACTTGCCGTTGACGATGCGCTCGACGTCGGAAGCGATCATGAATTCCTCGTCCGTGGGGATGACGAAGATCTTGACCTTGGAATCCTTAGCGGACAGGCACCAAGCGCCATCGCCACGCAGAGCGTTGCGAGCGTGATCCATCTTGACGCCCATAAAGGCCAGACGGTCGGCCACACCGGCGCGGACAGCCGGAGCGTGCTCGCCGATACCGGCGGTAAAGACGAGCGTGTCCATGCCGCACATGGAGGTTGCCATCTCGGCTGCCTTGGCGGCAATCTTGTAGACGAACATATCGAAGGCGAGCTGAGCCTCGGGATCGCCGGCGGCGGCGAGCTCCTCGACGTTACGGCAGTCGTTGGTCTTGCCGCCGGTCACAGCCATGAGGCCGGACTTCTTGTTCATCATCTCGTCAACCTCGTCGAAGGTGTAGCCACCCTCGCGCTGCAGGTAGCACACGGTAGCCGGGTCGATGGAACCGCAGCGGGTGCCCATCATGACACCGTCGAGCGGGGTAAGGCCCATGGTGGTGTCCATGCACTTGCCGTCCTCGATAGCGCACAGGGAGGCGCCGGAACCGATGTGGCACACGACGACCTTGCGGGCCTCGCCGTTGGTCATCTCGGCAACCTTCTTGGAGATGTAGCGATAGCTGGTACCGTGAGCGCCGTACTTACGGATGTGAAGCTTGTCGCAAACGTCCTTGGGCAGGGCGTAAGTCTTGGCGACCTCGGGCATGTTGAAGTGGAAAGCGGTGTCGTAGACCGTGACATTGGGCAGGTCGGGGTACTGCTCCAGGCAGAACTCGATAACGTTGGCCTCGGGGTTGTTGTGCAGCGGAGCGAGCGGGGCGACCTCGCGAATCTTGGCGAGAACGTCCTCGTCGACGAGGGAGGAATCGCCAAAGTACCAACCGCCCTGAACGATGCGGTGGCCGATGCCCTCGATCTTGACGCCGTTAGCCTCGAGGTCCTTCAGGACGACCTCGATGGCGACCTTGTGGTCGGGGAACTCGATGTTCTCGGTCACCTTCTTGGAGCCGTTGGCAGCGTGGGTGAAGGTACCGCCGGTAAAGCAGACGCGCTCACAGGAGCCCTTTGCGGACACCTTGTGGGATTTGGTATCGATGACCTGATACTTAAGGGTCGAAGATCCTGCGTTGACGACCAGAACGTTCATGTGTCTCCCTACTAACAGGCGGTGTGGCGCCGCCAGGTTACATACGCTTCAATAATAAACCCAAACGCCCTCGCGCTCGGGTTTATTGCGTTGATATATAAGTTATCGGTGCCTAAGCTTTCGCCTCATCCCACGGAAGAAGCGTCCTCAGATGAGGTTCTCGCCCAGGTTTTTGCCGCCGAGGACGTGCATGTGGAAGTGCATGACGGTCTGGCCGGCATTGACGCCCTTGTTGGAGATGACGCGGAAACCGTCCTCCAGGCCCTTGGCCTTAGCGACCTCCTGGATGGCGTGGGCCATGGCGCCCATGGTCTCGGCAGGTACGTTGTCGGCGATGTCGCTGTAGTGCTTCTTGGGGATTACGAGCGTGTGGACCGGCGCCTGGGGATTGAGGTCGTCGAACGCGATGACCTGATCGTCCTCGTAAACGACGGTTGAGGGGATCTCGTGGTTGGCAATTTTGCAGAAGATGCAATCACACATGGTTGGTTCCTTTCTCACAGACCAAGGTAGTCTTTTTGGGACGGGGCTTTTTTGACTACCCTTGCGCGACGGCTCGCCAGGTGCCTGCGCTTTCGAAAAAGTAGTCAAAAAAGCCCCGTCCCAAAAAGACTACCCCAAAGTAGGCTGCGAGGTGGTTAGAACGAGAGGTTGTCGTCGGTATTGGCGGCTTCGCCGTCGGCGAGCACGTCGTTGCCGTCGACGTCCTTCAGGAGCACCGAGACCTTCTGCTCGGCATCGGACAGGCGGGTGCGTAGGCTCTTGAGGAGCTCGACGCCGCGTGTATAGCTCTCGAGCGACTCCTCGAGCTCCATGTCGCCCGACTCCAGGCTGCGGATGATGAGTTCCAGCTCCTGCGAGGCCTGCTTGTACGTAAGCTGCTCGACCGGGGTCTTCTCTGCCATATCTGTTTCCTTTCCTAAAGGTTTATCGCTATGAAAGGCGGTCTACTCGACCGTATCGACCGTATCGACCGTTGCTGCCACGTTGCCGTCCGCCATACGCACGCGGATAGCGTCGCCCGGCTTAAAGGTCTTGGCGCTCGTAGCCACACTGTCCTCGCTGTACGCGATGGAGTAACCGCGGGCAAGCACCTTGAGCGGCGACAGGGCATCGAGGGACGCGGCAGCTCGGCCCAGGTCGGACGCGGGCTTGCTGAGCATCGTGCGCCCCTGATGCTCCAGACGGGAGCTCGCAAGCGTGAGCGCATGTCGTTTGCCATCGAGCCCCGAGGTACTTGCGATCAAGCGCTCGGGCAGACGCTCGAAGTTGGAGCGGAAGGCCCCAACCGAACGCGTTATGGCGCCGGACAGGCGATCAGCCGTCAGGGCAAGCTCAGACTCGCGACGCTCGACCATAAATGTGGGGTCGTTGAGGCACGGGCGGCACGCGGCCGCATCGAGCGCGTCGCCCAGACGAGCCGTATAGGTGTCCCAAGCGCGGCGACCACGCTGATCGAGCATCTCCAAATCAACCTGATTCGACCCGATCATCGATGCCATCGCGGCGCCCAGACGCTGATGGCGCGTCTCAAGCACGTCGGCCAACTCCGTCATAGCCGGCGCCACCGATTCTGCCGCCGCCGTGGGCGTTGAGGCGCGTCGGTCGCTCACCATGTCGCAAATCGAGGTATCGGGCTCATGGCCAATGCCAGTCACCACGGGCACAGGACAGGCTGCCACCGCACGGGCAAGCTCCTCGTCGTTAAAGGTCATGAGGTCCTCGAAGGAACCGCCGCCACGCACCAGCAAAATGCAATCGGGCGCCGGCGTAATGGAAGCGGCGCGACGCAAACCCTCAATGAGCTCTGCCGGCGCACCCTCGCCTTGAACCTTGGCACCCACGCAAACGAGCTCGACGAGTGGGTTGCGACGACGCAATGTGCGCTTGACGTCATCGATTACGGCACCCGAAAGCGAGGTGACGACCGCCACACGCGAGCAGAACACCGGGATGCGGCGCTTGCGCGCTTCGTCCATCAGGCCCTCGCGGCTCAGCTTTTCGGCCAGTTGCGCCACTTGTTGACGCAGCAGACCCTCCCCCGCCAGCGAAAACGAGCGGGCGACAAAACTCATGCGGCCCGTGGGCTTATAGAGATTGAAGCTACCCTTAAAGCTCACCTGCATGCCGTCGCGCAGATCGAACGTGCGCTTGAGATAGGCACCCTTCCAAATGATGCAGTCAACGGCGGCCGAATCGTCCTTAATCTGGAAGTAGCAGTGGCCGCTTCGGGCATTGGGGCCACGGAAGCCCGTGACCTCGCCCAAGACACTCAGCTGCGGAATAGCATCGAGTGCACCGGCGGCGATCTCCACCGCCTGGCTCACGCTGAGTTCCTTGCGCTCCTGATCGCCCGAGCCGTCAAACTCGGCGGAAACAGCATTGCCGGTTAGATTCCAGCCTGCCACGCAGCCTCCTTTCGTTATCGTGCACAAAGGCTCCAGCCCTGCGCAAATTCAAGTCCAATACATAGTACAGCGCCGCGGGGACACAAATCCCCGCGGCACCTGTCAAGCCAATTTGTTATCGGTTGGAGTTTCTGTTGTAGCGAGCCATCAGGTAGAGCAGCTGAATGATCGAGGTGAGCGCTGCGGCAACATAGGTAAGCGCCGCTGCCGTCAGGACCTTCTTGGCACCGTTGACCTGCTTGGAGCTCATCCCCGACTGCTCGATGTACGCCACGGCGCGGCGGCTGGCATCAATCTCGACCGGCAGCGTAACCAGCTGGAACAACACACTAAACGAGAAGAAGATCAGCGCGAGGGTCGTGAGTCCCGCGATGTTCATAAACAGGCCCATGAGTAGCACGATGGTCCAGGTGTTCTGGGTAAAGTTGACGACCGGGACCAGGGCAGTGCGCACCTTCATCATGGCATAGCCGCTTTGTCGCTGGGCGGCGTGGCCCGCCTCGTGGCAGGCGACGGCAACGCTTGCGACCGATCCGCCCGAACGGTTGGCATCCGAGAGATACAGGTTGTTATCCTGCGGGTTGTAATGGTCGGTGAGCTCACCGGCGACGCCCTTGATACCCACGGCATTGCAACCGCTGGCGTCGAGCATGCGGCGCGCGACCGCAGCGCCCGTGTCGCCGTCCGAGCGAACCTTGGACCAGGTTTTATACGTCGAGTTGATATAGCTCTGCGCGGCAAGACCGAGCATCGTACAAACAAGGACGACCAGCAGGTACAGCGGGTCGATGCCAAAGCCATAACCATAGTAATAGGGCATGCGAATTCCTCCGAATCGAGTTACACGTTGGAGGCATTCTACCCATTCGACTGACCAGCAAATCAACATCGATGTTTTGGCAATGTCAGCGAAAACGGCCGAGAGCGAGCAAGGTGACGTGAAAGAGAAGCGACGCGTACTTTGGTACGCGAGCGACGATTGAACGTCAGATTGCCGCTCTCGGCCGTTTGCAGCGTCGAGTTGTTACGCGGTTTGGTAAAACCGCGTAACCATATACCTACAGGAGCTCGATTTTGCCGTCCTTCACCGTCAACCCCATGTTGCCCGAGAGCAGATCGTCCAGGCGCGAGCCCACAAGCTCAAAGCGCCAGCCTTCGCGCAAAGGGCTCTGCTCGGGATGCTCGATATAGTCGGCCAGGTCATCGCGCGAGGCAATGACCGAGGTCGCCACGCCCGAACGCTCGGCAACCAGGCGAATGAGCGCGTACATGAGATCCGTCACGCTCTCCAGCTCCGGAGAGATCTGGCGATGTCCGCGCACCATGAGCGGCAGGCGATCGTGCGGGCAGCTCGCGCCGCGCTTAATGGCCATGAGCGCGCTGTCCACATCGCGCTCCCCCAGTTGATCGGTGCCGCGGATGCTGCGGAACTCCTCAACGCGCACAGGATTGCGCTTGACGAGCGCCAGCAGCGTATCGTCGGACATGACCCACTTGCGCGGGATGTTGCGGCGCTCGGCGCGGTCCTCGCGCCAGGCGGCAAGCTCGCGCGCAATGCCCAGCTGATGGCGGCTACACGAGTTGATGCGCTTGACCTTGCGGAATGCCTCATGCCGGTCGGCGCGGTAGTGCGACTCGTCTGCCAGCGGGCGCAACTCGTCGAGCACCCAGTCCACGCGGCCAAGCTCGCGCAGGCGGCTCATCATCTCGGTATAGGCGACGATCAGATACTTGACGTCATCGATCGCGTACTCAATCTGCTTATCGCTCAGCGGGCGGCGCGACCAATCGGTCAGCGACTCGGTCTTGGGCAGCGATACGCCGCAGAACGTCTGAACGAGCGCGCCGTAGGAAATCTGCTGGCGCTCACCCAAAAAGGCGGCGGCGACCTGCGTGTCAAAAATCGGTCGCGGCAGCGCGCCCACGGTGTGGAGCATGACCTCCATATCCTGCGAGCAGGCGTGGAAGACCTTGACCACGCTCTCGTCGGCCATAAGCTCGGCCAGCGGCGATAAGTCGTCGATCACCAAAGGATCGACCGCGACGCTCTCGGCAGGGGTGGCAATCTGAACCAGACACAGGCGCGGATGAAACGTGCGCTCGCGCAAAAACTCGGTATCGACGGCAATCGCGTCGAACTCACGAGCGCGCTGACAAAAGTCGAGTAGAGCCTGATGTGTGGAAATGTACATATCAACCCATCGAATAAGGTTAGGCCCGAAAAACACGGGTAGGATATCGGCATTGCCCTACAACTATACTCGGTTAGTCACAGAACGGGAACGTAAGTATGCGCTGCCTTATCATCCACAACCCGGCATCGGGTCCCAGCTCCGATGAAATCTACGCATTCACGCACGCTCTTGCACAGGGCGGCGACGAGGTCGTAATGCGCTTTATCGGCGATGGCATGGAGCCCGAGGACGCGGTAGCGGACGTTCGTGAGTTCGACCGCGTAGTCGTTTCGGGCGGCGACGGCACCGTCTCCAACGTGCTCGACCAGATGCGCGGGTGCGGTGTCCCTACGCTCATCTTCCCCTCCGGCACGGCCTGCCTGTTCTTTAACAACATCGGTAATGCCCCCGAGGCGGCGGCGCTTGCCAAGGCTTGCCGAGCCGGCCGCACGGTCAAGGTGGACATGGGTGAGCTCTTTTGGATCGACGAGAACGGTAACGAGAAGCGCCACGGCTTTATCATCATCGCCGGCTCGGGCTTCGACGCCGAGATCATGATGAAGGCCGCTCCCACCAAAAACGACATTGGCGAGATCGCCTACTTCCTCTCCGCGCTCGCCACGCCCAACCCCACGGTGGCGCACTTTACCATTGAACACGACGGCATGGTCGAGGAGCTCGACGGCATCTGCTGCATGGCGGGCAATACCTCAGTCATCCAAAACGACATCAACCTGTTCCCCAACTGCCGCATGAACGACGGCATGGTCGACATCGTCGTTATTGAACCCGTGCGCACGGTGCAGCTGCTCCCCACGGTGATCACCGCCGCGCTCGACCCCGCCGGCAAGGTGCTCGGCCGCCCGCAGTTTAAGATTATCCAGACCAAGGAAGCCAAGATTACCTGCACGCCGTCGCTGGGTATGCAGTTCGATGGCGAGATCATCTCCAGCAACTCCGGTGTCTTTGGCGCCCGCGCGCTTCCGCAATGCCTCGACCTCATCGTCGACGAATTCTCACCACTCGGAAAATAGGAGAACCCCGTGAACGACAACCCTATCCTTGGCTTTATCGTCATCGTTCTGGCCCTGCTCGTGGGCTACGCCATCAACCTGATTCACCGCCGAAAGAAGTAAATCCACATTGGTATGATATTCATCCAATCACCGAGGAGACGTCCAAGGGCAACAACATGGCCGCCATGGGTGTTGGCGCCATCATCATCGGTGTCTGTGGCTTCGTGATCTATCGTCGCAAGAAGGCCTAAGAACCCCACACCTTAAGGCGCGGGCGGGATGGCCAAGGTCGCCCCCCGCTCAGCCCGCCCCTTCGACCGGCGGGAAACGTCGCTGAAATCTTTCAAAAAAGATTCCCCGCAAACACTTTGCTGTGCTATAGTGCAACGCAACAGAAACAAGGTGCGACTGCGCCATGGCATCACGAAAGGAGCCACCAAGATGAAGAACGCGATGAAGTCCCTCAACAACTGGTGGTGGCGTGATGCGAATACGATCGGTCGACAGTGAGTCCCTCACGCCTGTTTTTGCGCTCTAGGTGATTGAAAGGCCTCCGGTTTCGACCGGGGGCCTTTTTCTATCTCGAGCCCGATCGCATTCGCATCACGCGCCTCCGCTTTTCCCTTGCACTCCCCTTCCGAAAGGATTTTCACCATGTCTCAGAACACCACCGCCACCCAGCCCCGCACCGTCCAGACCACCGACCGCGGCAAACTCGACCTCAAGGCACTCACTCTCTACGCCATCCTCCTCGCCGCCGGTTTCGTCCTCAACCTGACCGTCTCCAAGTTCTTTAGCGGTCTCACCGGAGGCATCCTCTCGCCCGAGTTCATCATTGCAGCCTTCTGCCTCGAGATTCTCGTCGTCAAGCCCAACATCGGCCAATCCGCGATTATCGGCCTCCTCGCTGGCGTAGTGATCCAAATCACCGCCTCCGTCAAGGGCCCCGACCTGATCGCTGAGCCCGTCGCCGCAATGGTCATGGCTCTGCTCGTCTCTGTGCTCGCCGACTCCAAGGCCAAGGGCCTGCTCCCGCTCGTCGGCACCTTCGTTGTCACCTTCATCTCCGGCATGATCTACGCCGTGATCTTCTCCATTGGCGTCATGAACAACCCGGCTTTCATGGGCGTCATGGCTCCTGTCGTCGCCGCCACCGGTGTTGCTAACGCCATCATCGTGACCGCCCTCTACATCCCCATCAAGAAGGCCCTCAAGCTCAACGACTAAGTAGCCGACAAGCCATACGCAGGCACCGCCGTCTTCAACGCCATCCTGGTCCAGGCCCTCAGCATTCCGCTCAAGAAGGTCTTCTCCAAGTAGTAATACTTGCTACCATGTAGACCGCCGGTCGTTTTGCGGCCGGTGCTCTTTTACGATAGAAAGGCCCCCATGAGCTCCAGCAATACCATCATCAAGCTCGATGACGTCTCATTTTCCTATGGGCACGAGGCGCAGAATGCCCTCGATCACGTCTCACTCGCCATCGAAAAGGGTGAGTTTGTGGGCGTCATCGGCCCCTCAGGCGCCGGCAAATCGACGCTTGCCGCCGTTATGAGCGGAGCCATCCCCCACCATTACACCGGCCAGCTCTTTGGAGCCACGCTCGTCGATGACCGCGACACCTGCGAGATCACCCTCACGGATATCTCGCGCGTGGTGGGAAGCGTGCTGCAGGACATCGATGCCCAGATGGTTGCACCCATCGTTGAAGACGAAATTCTCTTTGGCCTCGAGAACTTTGGCATACCGCACGATCAAATCGAGGAGCGCATCAGCCAGACGCTGACGACCGCCGGCATTAGCGACCTGCGCCACCGCGAGATTGCCACGCTTTCGGGCGGGCAGAAGCAGAAAGTCGCAATCGCCGCGATCATCGCCATGGCGCCCAACGTGCTCGTGCTCGACGAGCCCACGGCAGCGCTCGACCCGGCAAGCTCCACGCTCGTTTTTGACACGCTGCGCCAGATCAACCGCGAACACGGCATCACCGTGGTTGTTATCGAGCAGAAGGTCGCGCTGTTGTCGAAATACTGCAGCCGCGTCCTCGTCATGGCAGACGGCAAGCTCGCGTTTGACGGCGAACCCCACCAGGTCTTTGCCCACGCAAGCGAGCTGCGCCAGATGGGCGTCGACAGTCCCCGCGTCGCGCGCATCGCGAACAGCCTGGCAGAAGTGGGTCTGTTGCCGAGCGATCAGGCGCCCTGCCTCAATGTTTCCGAAGCGCACCAGCTTATCTCGTCCTTACTTGCGGATGCAACGAGCAAGGACGCGCCCGCCGATGTGCCCGAGACCTCTCCCCATATCCCGGCGGTTCCCCGCGGCGTCAATCAGGAGCCAGTAGTCGAACTCACCGATGTGACCTTTGCCTACCCCCATGGCGGTGCCTCGGTCAGCAACCTCAACATGTGCGTCTATCCCGGCGAGCTCGTAGGCATCATCGGCCAGAACGGTGCTGGCAAGACCACGCTCACCAAGCTGTTGAACGGCCTTCTGCATCCAGCGTCGGGAACCGTGCGTATGGCGGGGATGAACACCGCCGACGTCCCCACCAGCGCGATCGCTGCAAAATGCGCGACGCTGTTCCAGAACCCCGACCGCCAGCTCTGCCGCGACACCGTACTCGACGAGGTTGCCTTTGGTCTTGAACTGCACGGTGTCGGCACCGACGAGGCCCGCCAGCGTGCACGGGTGGCGGCGGAGCGCTTTGGGCTCCCCTTGGACGAATCGCCGTTCTCGCTTTCGCGCGGACAGCGACAGATGGTCGCCCTAGCGTCCGTGGTTGTGCTCGACCCACAGGTGGTTCTGCTCGATGAGCCCACGAGCGGCCTCGATTACCGCGAGTGCATGACCGTGATGGAGACGGTGAGCGAGATGGCCGAGCGCGGCTGCGCCGTGATCATGGTGTGCCACGACATGGAGGTCGTCTCGGACTTTGCCCAGCGTCTGGTAGTCATGGTAGACGGACGCATCCTCGAGCGCGGCGACGCGAACCGGATCTTCGCCGACGATGCCCTCATGCGCGCCGCCTACGTGGAGCCACCGCAGGTTGTGGCCCTGTCCAAAGAACTCGCGCGCGACGTTTCGCCCCGATTCGCCGGAATCAGTCAGGTCTCCGATCTGGTCGACCTGGTAAAGGAGATGCTCAAGCATGACTAACGTGATCGACTACGTGCCCGGAGACTCACTGCTGCACCGGCTGAACCCCGTGACCAAGCTAGCCCTGGCCGCGGCTATTATCTTGGCGACCTTCCTCGGCGACACTTATGTGCTCCTGATCGCCCTGCTTGTGCTGACTTTTATCTTGGGCATCTACGCCAAATCGACCGCAGGCCTCGTCTCGCTCGTCAAGCTCATGGTGCCGCTCTCACTAATCATGCTGGTCCTGCAGACCGCCTTTATCCGCACCGGAGCCCCCATCTTTGCCTGGATTACCACAGATGGTCTTATCGCCGGCACCAAGGCGGCGCTTCGCCTGCTCGGCGTGGCGCTGCCGCTCATCCTCATGCTCACCATCACGCAGCTCGGCGATCTCGCTAACGCTTGCGTGGAGGTGTTGCACGTGCCGTACCGCTATGCGTTCACGTTTACCACGGCACTGCGCTTTGTACCGGTCTTTAGCCAGGAGATGAACGCCATCATGGAGGCGCAGACCGCGCGCGGCGTTGAATACGACACCAAGAACCCCCTCAAGAAGATCCAGCTCATGCTACCGCTCTGCGTGCCGCTGCTGGTGAGCTCCGTGGGCAAGACCGATGCCACTGCCCTGGCGGCCGAGCAACGTGGCTTTTATCTGCGTACGCGCGCGAGCTCGTACAAGCGCTATCCCATTAAGGGCATGGACATTGCCATACTTATTGCCAGCATTGCCCTCATCGTCCTCGGATTCTTGTTCTAACCTGCCAAAAAGGGACAGGTTTATTTTGGTCGGTTTTATATGGGCAAATGTCAGTCTCGTCCTTTAAGCTCCAGCACCAAGCAGCAACCGACAAATGCAAAAGGCCTCGGCTCGCACAAACGAGCCGAGGCCTTTACTGTTTTCCCAGATAAAACCTACCAAAATAAACCTGTCCCTTTTTGGCAGGTCGAGGGCTACAGGCGGTAGGGGGCGCCGCTGCGGATGATGGACTCGCGTACCAAAACGTCCATGGCGTCGAGGGTGATCTCGGGCATCTCGCGATACTTTTGCAGCACCGAAAGCTCCGTGCAGGCCAGAATGACGCGGTCGCAGCCGCTGCGGGCAAACTCCCACATCACTCGGTCAAACTTATCCATATCGGGCTCGCGTCCTGCCTTCACGTCATCGTAAATAAGCGACATCACATCGGCCTGGCGTTTCTCGCTGGGATAAACGACTTCGACGCCCGCCGCCTCGCACTCGCGACCGTAGACGCCGGCACCCACGGTGCCATCGGTACCCATGATGCCGATCTTGCGCACCGGCTCGGCCGGCATGCTCAAGTTGGGGTCGAACTCACACTCCCCCATCACCACGCCGGCAAGCGCATAGCGCACCGACTCGCGCGGCATATGGATGATGGGGACCGAAGTAAACGACTGAATCTGATCGTAGAAGTAGTGCGACGTGTTACAGGGAATGGCAATGTGCGCGCAGCCCAGCGTCTCGAGCGCCTGCGCACATTCCTTCATGGTCGCCAGCAGCTCGGTATGGTCGCCGGTCTTAATGGCCAGCGTGCGGTCGGGCATGGTCGACTTAGAGAGCACCACCATGTCGATATGTTCCTGATCGCGGGCGGCCGCCGTGTGACGCACCACCTGGTCGTAGTAATACGACGTGGCCTCGGCGCCCATACCACCGATAACTCCCAGCTTTTCCATCGCCGCCTCCTTGGTGACGCTCGCACCATTGCGCGTATCATACCCGCGCCCGTCCGATACAAACCGGGCGGGCGCGACGTTCATCCTATTTGTAATACGTCTTAAACAGCTTAAAGTGACGCAGTTTGGTGTGCCACATGCGCAGCCAGCGGTTAAAGACAAAGTCGCCCTTCATAAACGAGGGGTCGGCGGCCTTACCCTCCTTGACCAGGCGATGCGCCTTAGCGCGCAGCTCGGGATCCTTGACGTATTTATCGACCACGCCCATGGGGACAACCATCCACAGCGCCTCGTTCTGCGCCGTCACAAACTCGGGCTCAAACGGGCGGTTGTACACATACTCGTCCACTACGTACTTGGCAACGTTAAAGCCACTGTTGGTGACGTAGTAGTTACTGCGGCCCTGGCGAGTGTTGAAGTCGAAGAACTTAAACGAACCGTCGCGCTCGTCGTATTTGACGTCAAAGTTGGAGAAGCCCGTAAACTTGAGGTCCTCGAGCAACTTGCGCACGCCGCCCATGAGCTCGTCATTGGGCTCGGTGATGATGCAGGCGTGGTTACCAACGCCGTGAGGCTGGTGCTCCTCGAGCAGCACGTGGCCCAGGCACATCATGCGCACCTTGCCGTTGCGGTCGGAATAGCTGGTAAGCACGCGCATGTACTCGTCGTTGCCGGGCACGCGATCCTGCAGGATCAGATCATCGGTGTAGCCACTCGCGTATACATCGCGAATGACCTGCTCCAGCTCGGCGCGATCGGCGATCTCGTAGGCCTTCTTCTGGCCCTCGAACTCATGCTCCCACCACATGATGCCGTCGGAAGGCTTCAGGATCATCGGGAAGGGAAAATCGATCTGGTCGAGCACCTCGGCGGGAGCCTCGCCCTGGGCGTTGAGCATGGCCATGGTAAAGGTAAACGTATGCGGATAGGGAACACCGTGCTTCTCGCACAGCTCGTAGAAGATTTCCTTCTTCTGGCACTGTTCGAGCATGCTGTAGGGCGCATAGGGCGCGATGACGTTTGAGGCGAGCTCGCCGGCATCCTGAGCCTGTGCGGCAAGCGCGACATAGTTGTCGCCGCAGCCCATGAGAATAATCTTCTTATCGGGATTGGCCTGCGCGACACCGTTAATGGTCTCGATCATGACCGGCATGGTGTCGATATCAACATTGGGCGTGTAGTCGATAATCTGGCTGCGGTACGCAGGACCGGTCTGGTACTTGCCAAAGACCAAGCTCTTGACCTGATACTCCTCGTAAAAGGCGCGCGCCACCGAATAGGCGTTGATGTCGCCGCCGAGCAGCACGGGGATAAACTCGCGCTCTGTAAACTGCAATGCCATGGAAACTTCCTATCTAGAACTGCCCACGACGGGCGGTCTTTATGCAACCTGTTTATTTTAGCGTGCCGGACCGTTTCCTCCTAAAGCTCCACTGTATCTATGACAATCAACGCAATTATCCAGCATGAAGGCCGCACTCACCGCCGTATGACAAACGGTAATGAACCCACCGTTGTTGTAGGGTTCAGCATATTGATACCCCCGAGTGAAAGGCGCACGCGTGCTCCAGGACCTTCCAACCGATAACCCCATCCTCGATGCCGCAAAACGCGAGTTGGCGCCGCGCGCGCAAGCGACTGCTCCTTTGCGCACCGCAAACGACGCTTACGACGGTGCCGCCTACATCACCTCCATCGATACATCGGCGCACAAAGGCACGCGCAAGACGCCCGTCGCCGGCGGACACGATACCGCCATCGAGCAGTTTGGCCTCGTCTCCGATGCCCACGCCGGGGACAACATCAGGGTAATCAAACTCGGCGACGGCACCTGTTCGTTCACCCCCGCCCAGGCGCTCAACGAAGTAGAGCAAGCTCGCCGCAATGGGACCTTATAGCCACAAACCCCAACGTTGAGATAACTTTCACAGTCCAAAGCCCGTCCCAAACAGGCCCCCGTAACGTTAAAGTTGAACTCTATGGTTTCTCAACAATTCGATATAACTGCAGGTCAAAGCCAAAGTCTCAAGTTCAACTTGACCCTTTAAAACCTTTAAGGTTCAAGTTGAGGTCGAAAGCAGTAGTAGAATACCTGAGGAACAATAACCTACGATTGATTGCAGAGGGACTGGATGCAGCATTCGAATCATCGCACCGCAGCGCTCATCGCGTCGAAGCCGGCTCGTATCATCACGAGCGCCGCGCTCGCCGTTGCGTTGACGGCCACGCCGATGCTCTCCCCCGTCGCGGCGTATGCCGCCTCGCAGGCAACGCAGGATCAGCTTGCCGCCGCCCAGCAGAAGATCGAAGCCGCCACGAGCGCCTACAACGATGCCCGCACCAAGCTCGACGATCTGCAGAAGCAGATTGACGCCAACGAGGCAAGTATCGAAAAGATCGAGGCGAAGCTTCCCGATCAGCAGGAAAAGGCATGCACCGCCATGCGCGATCTGTACAAGTACCAGAAGGGCACCAACCCCATCGTGAGCTTCCTGGTCAACGCACAGAGCCTGGGTGAGTTCATCACGACCTGCAAATACACCAACCAGATCACAAGCTCGAGCGTCGACGAGATCGAAGAGCTCAATAACATGCAAACCGAACTCGAGCAGAACAAGGCCGAGCTCCAGCAGGCCAAGTCTCAGCTTGAGGCAGAGCAGAAAAACGCCGAGGATGCGCTGGCGCAGGCCCAGCAGCTCCGCAGCGAGGCACAGGCAAAAGCCGAGCAGGAAAATGCCGCCGAGCTTGCCAAGCTTGAGGCCGATAAGGCCGCTGCCGCCGAGAAGCTCTCGGGCGAGGGCGTGAGCGGCAGCAATTCCAGCAGCCAGGCCACCAACGCCAACACCACCATCGACACCACGGTGAACAACGCAAACACCGGTAGTTCCGATTACGATTCGTTCATTAATGAGTGGACGAGCCGCATCGACAATTACCTCGCCGGCTCCCCTATGGCAGGCCAGGGCTATAACTTTGCCGTCGCCGCTTGGAATACCGGCGTCGACCCCCGTTGGTCCCCCGCCATCGCCTGCATCGAGAGCACCAAGGGTGCTTATTGCGCCAATTCTTACAACGCCTGGGGCTGGAGTGCACGTGGCGGCGGTTGGCGCAGCTTTGGCAGCTGGAGCGAGGGCATCTTCGCTCACGTTGCCTATCTGGGCGCCAACTACGGCTCCACCCTTACCCCGGCTGCGGCCAAAAAGTACTGCCCACCCACGTGGCAGGACTGGTACAACAAAGTCGCCGCTCAGATGAACCGCATCTAAGTGCAACTGTAAAGGGCCCCAATGGGGCCCTTTTCTTTTAGGTAGCGGAGGTATCGACGACGCCGGTCGCATTGGCAACCGCGACTATGACGATCATGCATAGGAGCAGCACACCCAATGCCTTGAGCCAGAGTTTCGCGAGTTTCTTGCCGCGATAGCTGTCGAGCAGTGCGAATCGCCGACGTAGACGGCGCTTATCGAGCACCGCAAAATGCGTAAGCGCCATAAGGCCATCGACAAAGAAAAAATACTCGATTATGAGAAGCCACGTCGGGTAGCTTTGGTTTGCTCCCGTGGGTTGAAAGACGGCAAAGTGACTTCCGGCAAAGAACACAAGCAGCGAGAAGCAGACGAGCGTATTCCAAATGCGCCCCAGGGACTCCGGAACGCGAGAGAGCAGACCGCATGCAGCGGAGGTGGCAGGCCTAGGAAGCCTTGCGGGGTTCTGGAGCCCTTGGGGCGTCAACAACGTCTCCGAGGCCGGAGTACGGACAGGCGCAGGCGCAGGAGGCCGCACGGGGCGACTCAGATCGTATGCCACGCGCGTCGCCCGTCCCAACGCTTCCGCACTCGCAAAACGCTTGGCCGGGTCGAGCGCCATCGCCATGCAAACGACATCGGCCAATGGGCCGGGAACGCCGCATGCCTCGCATTGTTCGCGCATGTCCCGACCCGGCTTGGGGTCGACTCCCGTCAAACAAAAGAACAGCAGGGCACCGAGCGCGTAGACGTCGCTTCGCACGCTCGTCTGTCCAAACCCATACTGCTCGGGAGGCGCATAGGGCCGTGTCCCAAACTTGACAGTATCGGCATCGGCGCCATCGCGCCACACGCGCGCGATCCCCAAGTCGATAATCACCAGCGATGAAAACGTCAGGCCGTCATCAGGCGTATAGTTGGCACCTGTCACGATGATATTCGACGGCTTGAGGTCGCGATGGATCACCGGCGCCGAAGCCTCCCCCGCCATTGCAAAACCGGCATGGAGCTCGCCCACGGCGTCGCAAAGGACAGGATACAATTCACGCGCATAATCGGGAGCGGATCCCAGACGGTCCACCAGTGCCCCGAGTGTCTCCCCTTCTATGTATTCCATAACCACGTTGAGCTCGTCGCCCGCACGACGACAATCGACGATTCTGGGCAGGTGCTCAAAACGCCTGCCTGCCCGCTGAGCGGCAAACAGACGCTCGTATGCCCCGCCGATTTGAGCGGAAGCATCGATGCGTTTACGGACAAAGGGACCGAGCGAACCACCGCCGGTTCCTTCAAAGTACACGAGCTCGGTTGTTTCAACGGACGAGCGCTTAAGTACACGCTCCACGCGATAGCTGTCGTCGCGATCGAGCGACGCCAGGTGCTCGGCAAGCGCTGCGGTCAGCTCGTCATTGGAATATGTTGGGGTCTGAGTATCCATAGCCTCCATCATAGCGCAGGGCGCAGACACCCCATGGCATCCGCGCCCCGTTCGTTTGCATCGTTGTTCGACAGCTCCGCCAGCTCGGATATCAGCGGCTAATTCACCGTCTCCTCGCCAAAGCGATACAGCTCCTCGTTGACCTTTTGGAGGCTGCACCCGCGATCGATGCAAAAGATGATAATCGCATCGCGGCGGTCCTTGCAGTTAAGGACGCTTACCCCGGCAGCCGTCAGCGCACGGTTGGTCTCTTTGAGCGTCAGCGCCATCGCAAAGGCAATCTGCAGTACCTTATTGCGACTCGGATGACGCGCACCGGTAAAGATCTGATAGCCAAAGGTCTCATTGAGATCGGCCATACGAACCACGCGCGAGCGCTCCAAGCCCTTTTCCTGCAGTAGCTGCTTCAGGTAATCCGAAAGCGACGGGGCGGCAAAGTCGTGCTCCCTGATATAGCCATCGATGTTCGGCGCATCGAGAAGCTCATTGAGCAACTCCTCGGTCAGTTTTTTATCGGGCATACGACTTCACCTCCCATCCGGCGCAACGGTAGCGACATGCTAGGCCAGCACCCAGCTTGCAGTGGCAGACTTATCAAACATGTTGGCAAAATACAGTGCCTTCTTGATATCGCCATCAAAGTAGATATTGCCCGCCACGGAGCCACCGGCGGAAAGGGTACCAGACTGCAGCTCATCGGAGCCCTCGCTGTAGTAACCCTGATTCTGTTGGGCGCCGTTGGCGTCCTCGCCCTTCCAGTCGTAGATATTGTAATCTGCGCCCTCATCGCCATTGTTGACGTACGTGACGTGAATGCCCGTCATGGTCGAACCGTCATAATTTGTAAGGCCGGGCTGGACGGAATCGACAACGACGGAAAGACCGGCAGCTGTGGTCACCGTCGTGCCAACCGCCAGGTCAGTCGTAGGCTGCTCTTCCTTCTTCGCCTCTTCCTTCTTGTCGCCATCGCCAGCGTCCTCGGTGACGGTCGCCTTATCGCTACCACAACCGGCAAGAAGACCGGCAGTCCCCAAGGCGACGGTGGCGAATGCGCCAAGTGCAGCGCGACGGCTCAGCAGCACTTCGTTTTCGAGCTTTTTCATTATGCATCCTTCCTACGATCCGGCTACCGCGCCGGTACACAGCACATCGTAGGAAGGATTAAACTTGAATTCATTAGCTGAGAGCTAAGGCCGCGGTAAACGGCCAATGCTCACAGCAATAACCGGGAGCAGCAGCAAGCCGCACCCGCACCCACCAGGACTATATATGGCAGACTGTCGGCGTCGTTCCATCGTCACTCCAAGCCAAGCAATCGTTTGTAGACATCGAGGCCCTTGAGCAAAATTTCCTCGTCAAAGAGCATGGTATCGGTGTGAAGGGCGCTCGTGGCATAGGCGGGACAGCCATCCGAATCGCTCGGGTTTTCTTGACCCTCCGGCACGCCCGTGCCCAGCAAGAAGAACACGCCCGGCAGATGGCGCTGATAGAACGCAAAGTCCTCGGCAATTAACAGCGGCTCCTCCACAAGCTGCAGGCCGGGCAAGGCAGGCGCGACGCTGGCAAACAACTCGGGGTCGTTGTCGACCGGCGGATAGCCCTCGGCAAAGTCGAGATCGTACGTACAGCCCGTTGCAGCGCATGCCTCATCAAGCACGCGGCGCACGCCCTCGCGCGCCCGGTCGAACATGTCGTCCGTAAACACACGCAGGCTTCCGGCCACATGGGCCTCCCCCGCTACCGCGTTGCAAACCGTACCGGCCTGCAGCAGACCAAACTTGCCGATGCAGGGCTCGTCGCCGCCCAGCTCGTCCATCAGCTCGCGCTCGGCAACCAAAAACTTCGCTGCCGCCAACGCGGCATCGTGCGACTCCTCGACCGGCACGCCATAGGTCTTAGCAATATGGATGCTCGCACCGTGAATATAGATATGCGTCTCGCTCGAACGCGCCAACAGCGGACCGGAACAGCTCGCCAACGTGCCGGCAGGCAGATCGGGCCACACATGGAAGCCAAAAATGCGGTCGACCCCATAGCGCTCGAACACGCCGCTCTCGCATACCGTCTTGGCACCACCGGTCGTTTCCTCGGCCGGCTGGAACACAAAGAGCACGTTGCGCCTCATGGCGCCCGGCTGCTCGCGAATCGTACGGTCGACATACGTCGCGGCGGCAAGTGCCATGGCCATGTGACCGTCATGTCCGCAAGCGTGCATCTTGCCGGGATGGGTCGAGGCAAAGGCCGCCCCTGTCGCCTCCTCAATGGGCAGCGCATCCATATCGGCGCGAATCGCCGTGGCATGCGCGGCATCAACGCCGGCGTCGAAGAAAGCGCAGACGCAGCTGGGGCACGGATGGGTCACTTCGCAGGTGAGCGGTGCCAGCACGCCCTCGATATAGGCAATGGTTTGCGGAAGATCGAAATCGAGCTCCGGAATGCGATGGAGATCGCGGCGATAGCGACGGAGTTCTTGGAGCTCGGTCATAGAGGATCCCTTCGTGAGGCACATTTGTTGCAACTTATTGTGATACAGGATTGTGGCGCACATGTTTCCAGCATATCCCTGCATTTTTTAAACGTTATATACGAATACTCTTGTTTGGTAAAGTGCATCGTGATAGGGTCTTTACCACTTGATAGAGGCGCGGGCACGAAGAGCCGCGGGCGAGCCGGCAGGCTTTGACCCCGCGGGGAGGCGAAACCCGCCGAACTGGGTTTTTCGGGCACGAACAACCTGGTGGGCCTGCGGGGAACACCCACAGGACTGTCTGCAGCAATGCGGGAGCGCTATCCGGACATTGGGTCCACGCTATGCGGATTCGATGCGCAGATGGCGCCGTCTGGATAGCGAGGTTTACGGGACATGGCATTGACCCCCAACGAGGCATATGCGGCCAAGCAGCCGTTTGTGGACAAGGAGACGCTCGAGCATATCGTCGAGCAGTTCCCCACGCCGTTTCATCTATACGACGAGGCGGGCATCCGCCGCAACCTGCAAGAGGTGCGCGACGCCTTTGCGTGGAACCCGGGCTTTAAGGAATACTTTGCCGTCAAGGCCAACCCCAACCCGGCACTCATCTCCATTCTCAACGAATACGGCTGCGGCTGCGATTGCTCGAGCTATACCGAGCTCATGATCGCCCGCTCGCTGGGTATCACGGGACACGACATCATGTTCTCGTCCAACGACACGCCGGCTGCGGACTTTGAGCTCGCCGACAAGCTGGGTGCCATCGTCAACTTTGACGACATCAGCCACATCGAGTTCTTTGAGCGTGTTGCGGGGCCCATCCCCAAGACGGTCAGCTGCCGCTTTAATCCGGGCGGCCTGTTCCAGCTCTCCAACGGCATCATGGACAACCCCGGCGACTCCAAATACGGCATGACCACCGAGCAACTCTTCGAGGCCTTCCGTATGCTCAAGACCAAGGGTGCCGAGGACTTTGGCATCCACGCATTCCTTGCCAGCAACACCGTTACCAACGACTATTACCCCAAGCTCGCGCGCATCCTCTTTGAGCTTGCCGTGCGCCTGGAGCGCGAGACCGGCGCACACGTCGCCTTCATCAATCTATCCGGCGGCGTCGGCATCCCCTACCTGCCCGAGCAGCAGGCCAACGACATTCACGCCATCGGCGAGGGAGTGCACGCGGCATACGACGAGATCCTGGTCCCCGCAGGCATGGGCGATGTGGCAATCTACACCGAGATGGGCCGCTTTATGATGGGCCCCTACGGCTGCCTGGTCACCAAGGCCATCCACGAGAAGCAGATCTACAAGGACTATATCGGTGTCGATGCAAGCGCCGTCGATTTGATCCGCCCCGCCATGTATGGTGCCTACCACCACATTACGGTGATGGGTCAGCCGGGCGGCGCCGACAAGGGCACAGCGCCCGTCACGAACACCTATGACATCACGGGCAATCTGTGCGAGAACAACGACAAGTTCGCCATCGATCGCGAGCTACCGCATATCGACATGGGCGACCTGCTTGTAATCCACGATACCGGTGCGCATGGCTACTCCATGGGCTACAACTACAACGGACGGCTGCGCTCCGCCGAGGTCCTGCTGCGCCCCGATGGCGCGGCCGACCTCATCCGCCGCGCCGAGCGCCCGGGCGATTACTTTGCCACGCTCGACGTGCTGCCGTGCGGCCGAGAACTGTTGGCCAAGTCGCGCGCCGAAAGTGCCCGCCACCGCGCCCAAGACGAGCGCCTAGCAGTCGCCGCCCAATGGAACAAGCGCATCCAGATCGCCGAAGCGAAGGAGAAGAACATGGACATCCGCAATCTCGAGGGCTCAATCGTCGCCCTGGTTACGCCGTTTAAAAAGGACGGCAGTGTCGACTTTGATGCGCTCGAGCGCCTTATCGATTTCCACCTGCAAAATGGCACCGACGCCATCCTCGCCCTGGGCACCACCGGCGAGAGCGCCACGATGACCGACGACGAGGACAACTCCGTTGTCGCCGCGGTGGTCAAGCAGGTTGCAGGACGCGTCCCCGTCATCGCCGGCTCGGGCTCCAACTCCACGCAGACCATGCTCACCAAGTCGCTCACTTACCAGGGCTTGGGAGCCGACGGCCTGCTGCTCATTACCCCCTACTACAACAAATCCAACGAAGAGGGTATCTACCAGCACTTTAAGACCGTCGCCGATGCCGTAGACATCCCCTGCATCCTGTACAACATCCCCGGCCGCTGTGGCTGCGGCATCAGCGAGCGCAACGTGGAGCGCTTGGCCGCGCACCCCAACATCATGGGTATTAAGGAAGCCTCGGGCAACGTCGCCTACGCTGCCAAGATCGCCCACCTGCTGTCCGACGACTTCCGCATGTACTCGGGCGAGGACGCGCTCACCGTGCCGCTCATGAGTCTGGGTGCTTCGGGCACCATCAGCGTGTGGGCCGACGTGCAGCCGCAGCTCGTACATGACATGTGCCGCGCCTATCTGGACGGTGACGTGGCACGTGCCCGCGATATCCAGATTGCCGGCCAGCCGCTCATCAATGCCCTCTTTAGCGAGGTCAACCCCATCCCCGTCAAGGAAGCGCTCGCCCAGATGGGTATGATCGAGGCAAACTACCGCATGCCGCTGTGCCCCATGGCAGACGACACGCGCTCCGCACTTACCGATGCTCTGAAGGGAGCTGGTCTGCTTGATTAAGACCGTCATTATGGGAACGGGCCGCATGGGCTCGCTCATCCGCACTACCGCCGAGGGTATTGTCGACGCTGCCGGAGACCCCGTTTTTGACATCGTCGCCCAGATCGGCTTCGACTTGTCCGAGCTCGAGAACGCTCCGGCAGCCGACGTCATCATCGACTTCTCGAACGTTGCGACCTTCGACGCCGTCGTCGCCTATGTCGAGCGCACGGGCACGGCGTTGGTCTCGGGCACCACAGGCTATACGCCCGAGCAGATGGATCGCCTGCGCGAGCTGGGTCAGAGCGCCCGCGTCATGCACTCCGGCAATTACTCCATCGGTATCGCAGCCCTGCGTCATCTGGTGGCACAGGCCACGCGAGAGCTGCCCGGCTTTGACTGCGAAATCGTCGAGACGCACCACAACCAAAAGGTCGACGCCCCCAGCGGCACTGCCAAGTTGCTGCTCGACGCCGTCGTCGAAGCCGAACCCGAGGCAGGCTACCACCCCGTCTATGGCCGCGAGGGCATGTGCGGAGCGCGCGACCCCAAGGAGATCGGCGTGCACTCGCTGCGCGGTGGCACTGTCGCCGGCGTGCACGAAGTGAGTTTCTTTGGCCAGGACGAGGAGGTCACGCTCACGCATCGCGCCACGAGTCGTCAGATCTTTGTCAACGGTGCCTTGGCAGCCGCGCAGAAACTCGTCACCCGCGAGCACGGCTTCTATACCTTCGACCAGGTCATGTTTGCCTAACCAGGTATCAACCGGATCCACCCAAAGGAGAGACCGCAAATGAGCAACGCAGCCGAAATGGATGCACAGGAGATTATCAACTATATCGCCACCGCGCCCAAGAAGACGCCCGTCAAGCTGTACGTGCGCGAAAAGCCGGGCATGAAGGTCCAGTGGGGCAGTGCGCATGTCTATGGCGGCCGCCGTGGCAAGACTGTATTTGGCGACTGGGATGAGCTCAAGGCAATCCTCGACGCCAACGTCGATTCCATCGACTACTACGATGTGGAGAACGACTGCCGCAACTCCGCCGTGCCCATGCTCGACCTCAAGGGCATCAACGCCCGCATCGAGCCGGGCGCAATCATCCGCGACCGCGTCGAGATCGGCGACCGTGCCGTCATCATGATGGGCGCCATCATCAACATCGGCTCCGTCATTGGCGAAGGCTCCATGATCGATATGGGCGCCGTGCTGGGCGGTCGCGCCACCGTGGGCAAGAACTGCCACATCGGAGCCGGCACCGTGCTGGCAGGCGTCGTGGAGCCCGCCAGCGCCACGCCCGTCATCATCGAGGACGACGTTATGATCGGCGCCAATGCTGTGGTCCTGGAAGGCGTGCGCGTGGGCAAGGGTGCTGTCGTTGCCGCCGGCGCCGTGTGCGTCGAGGACGTCCCCGCCGGCGCCGTGGTCGCCGGTGTCCCTGCCCGCGTTATCAAGATGCGCGACGAGAAGACCGACAGCAAGACCGGTCTCGAGGAAGGCCTGCGCCAGCTCTAATAGTTACGCGGTTTTACCAAACCGCGTAACGGCTCGACGCTCCAAACGACCCAGAGCGGCAATCTGACGTTCAATCGTCGGGCATGACCAGAAGGTCAATGCCCTCCTCTTTCACGTCACCTTGCTCGCTCTGGGTCGTTTTCGCTGACTTATGCTCAACCTGCAACGTGATTAAGCCCCAAGTAAAAAGGCCGAAACCCCATCCAGGGCTTCGGCCTTTGCTTTCCCGCTGTAGGCGCAACGCAACTTATCGGTTCTCGATGCTGCCGATGTTTTTGAGCTCGATGGAGATGAGGCCGTTGGGCTCGTTGACAAACTCGATGTACTCGGAGTTTGAACCCATCTCGGCCGGAAAGCTGATCTCGATGCCCGTGTCGGTACGAATCTTGTGATTGCGTACGGCCGCGCGTTCGACCTGCTTGCGCTCCACGGGCACGCGCTCGGGCACCTTCTCCTCGGTCAGTGCCGCGCGCACGCTCTCCTTGATGACCGGCTCGTCCTCAAAGACCTCATCGACGATATCCCAAGGCGGCAGCTCCTCGTCGTCTTCAACCTTCTCGGCAACGGCGGCTTTGACCTTGGCGAGCGCTACGGCCGTGTTGGCGCCGTGCTCCTCGGCGACTTCCTCGACCACGCGCGTCACCGTGTCGATGACCTCCTTACCCGAAACCCCCGTGTCGCACTGCAGCAGGCCGTCGGGAATGAGCATGCGGTCCTCGCCGGCAATCTTGCGCTTCTTATCCACGTAGCCGATCTCCATGGTGCTTGCACGCACGATGGCATAGCTCGGCACCTTTTGCGAGGGGTTTGGCAAAATGGCGTAGTGGCGCGCGATGTCGTTACGAACCTCGCCCTCTTCGCGACCCACCTCGTGCATGAATGCCTGCTTGGAGCCCAGCAGCATCACGGCAAACCAGCGGGCATCTTCATCGTCGTCAAAATCGGCCACAAGCACGTCAGTGGACTCGGCTTTCTCGGCCTTGGTGAGTTCGGAAGAGATGAACTCCGCAATCTGCTGAGACAAGTCCACGAACTCACGCTCACCAAAGAAATAGCCCTTGAGCTCGCCGCCAAACGCAGAGTTCTCCGCAAACGTGGCGCGCTTATTGTCGGCCGAGGTACGTGCGCGGCGCAGATGCGTGGCCACAAAGCTGCGCACGGTGCGGCTTTCGATATCCAGCTCGCGCTGGCTCATGACGTTGACGGCAGAGTCAAAGTCCAGGATATGCAGAATCGCGTGATTGATTTTCATATACGGCATTCCGTTCTAGATCGCTTTTGGCACGAACCAGTATAGCGGTCGAGTCCACCCCAGGCGCATCGAAGATTGGTGCAAACAAGCCTGTCCCCTTTGCATAAAAAAGCGCCCGGGTCACATGGGCCCGGACGCCTTCGTTGTAGCCTGTTACTTATACGAGCCGAATTTAGCAGGAAAAGTCGACGCTGTCGATAATGTCCTTGAGGGCCTTTGCGGAGACGGTGAGCTCATGCTGCTCGTCATCGTTCAGCGGCACGGGAACGCGGCAGACAACGCCGTCGCGGCCAACGACGGTCGGCATGGAGATGGCAAGATCGGACAGGCCGTACTCGCCCACCATGAGCGAGGAGACGGGCAGAACGGTCTGCTCGTCACGCATGACGGCAGTGCAGATGCGCTTTACTGCCATAGCGACACCGTAGTAGGTGGCGTGCTTCTTCTCGATGATGGTGTAGGCGGAGTTCTTGACGTCCTCGGCGATGCGCTTCTCGGCAGCCTCATGCTCCAGGTGGCCGTGAAGCTCGCAGAAGGTGTTCAGCGGCACGCCGGCAACCTGAGCGCTGGACCAGGCGACAAACTCGGAGTCGCCGTGCTCGCCCATGACATAGGCCTGAACGTCGCGCGGGTCAACCTCGACGTGGGCGCCGAGCATTTGCTGTAGACGGCCGGTGTCGAGCACGGTGCCGGAGCCGATGACATGGCCCTCGGGCAGACCGGACATCTTGATGGCGGCGTAGGTCAGAACGTCGACCGGGTTGGAGACGATGAGCAGAATGCCGTCGAAGCCAGACTTCTTAATCTCGGGAATAATGGACTTAAAGATGCTGACGTTCTTGTTGACCAGGTCCAGGCGGGTCTCACCGGGCTTCTGAGCAGCGCCAGCGGTGACGACGATCATGGCGGCGTCGGCGACATCAGAATAATCGCCGGCGTAGATCTTCATCGGCTCGGCAAACGTCATGCCGTGCGCAATATCCAGGGCCTCGCCCTCGGCGCGGTTCTTGTCCACGTCGATGAGAACCATCTCGGAGAACAGACCACTCTGCATCAGCGCGAACGCCGAAGACGAACCGACGAAACCGCAGCCGACAATAGCGACCTTCTTCTCGTTAACCATTAGAAACTCCCATCTCTCTCCACAAACAAGCCGCCCGGGAACGACCCGAGCGGCTTGCCGTAATCCCAATGCATCCAATCGGGACTTTGATTATGCTCCTATACGCAGCCAAAAATCGACCGTTTACCGAAATTGTTTGCAGGATTCGTAAAATAACTGCACGAAATCGGTTTCGAGCTATTGACGAGCCCAAATAGTCTTCTAATACAGGCCCACCTCGCGGATGGCCTCGACAGCCAAAGCGATCTGATCGGGCGGCAGGACCAGCGCCATGCGCACGTGCCCCTCGCCCGAAGGGCCAAAGCTCGCGCCCGGCGTCACCACAACGCCGGCCTTCTCCATAAGCTCCTCGCAGAACGCCATGGAATCGGTGCGGCCACCGGGAAGCTTGGCCCACACAAACATAGAGCCATGCGCGTTGGGACGCTCCCAGCCCAGGTCCTCAAGACCGTCGCACAGGGCATCGCGGCGCTCCTGGTACTTCAGACGTTGCGCCTCGACCTCATCGCGCGGACCATTGAGGCAGGCGATGGCGGCCTTCTGAATCGGGAAGAACATGCCAAAGTCGATCTGGCTGCGCAGCTTGGCAAAGGCAGAGACCACATCCTCACGGCCGACCAAAAAGCCGATGCGCGCACCGGTGACGTTAAACGACTTGGAAAGCGAGAAGAATTCCACGCCCACCTCGAGCGCGCTGGGATACTGCAAGAAACTGCCGCCGGGCTCGCCGTCAAACACGATGTCGGAGTACGCGTTGTCATGGACGATCAGCAGGTCGTGCTCGCGGGCGAAGGCGATGATCTCCTCGTAGACCTCGGGCGTGCCCACCGAGCCCACCGGGTTGGCGGGCAACGACACGATCATGTACTTGGCACGATCGGCCACCTCGGGATCGATGCCCGCCACATAGGGCAGGTAATTGTGCTCCGCCACCAGCGGATAGTACTCGAGCTTGGCATCGGCGATCTTGGCGCCCGCCTCAAAGACCGGATAGCACGGATCGGGAACCAGAATGGTGTCACCCGGATCGAGCAGGGCCAGGCCCAAATGACCCACGCCCTCCTGCGTGCCGTTGCACGACTGCACCATGGACGGCGTAATGCCCGAAACGCCAAAGCGACGCTCATAGTAATCGCACACGGCCTGCTTAAGCTCGGGCAGGTCGCGCAGGGAATACTTCCACATCTCGGGATTTTGGGCGGCCTGCGTGAGCGCCTCGACCACGTGGTCGTACGGCTTAAAGTCGGGCGTGCCCACGCTCATGTTGTAAATGGTCTTGCCCTGAGCCTTCAGCGCAAGAAGTTTGTTGTTGAGCGAGGCGAAGACCTCCGCGCCAAAGCGGTCGAGACGCTGCGATGCCTGCATGGTGCCACCTTTCGATATAAAAAATACGGCGCTCCGACAAGAGCGCCGCGCGATACGGGCCATCAGATTGCAAAAGTGTAACGCTTGCAACCCCCGTATTGGTTCAATTTAGCCAACCTTAGTCAATTGGATTGAGCGCGTCGATCCGCGCAAGCCACAGACGCGAGCTGGCGTCACTCGGCATACGCCAATCGCCGCGCGGGCTGAGCGTCACCGAGCCCACCTTGGGACCATCGGGCAGACAGCTGCGCTTAAACTGCTGGGCAAAGAAGCGACGATAGAACGTACGCAACCACGTGTGAACGGTCTTGGCGTCATAGACGCCCTCAAAGCTCTTGAGCGCCATACGGTAGATCTTGCCCGGCTCAAAGCCAAAACGCAGCAGGTAATAGAGGAAGTAATCGTGCAGCTCGTACGGGCCCACCAAATCCTCGGTCTTCTGAGCAATCTCACCGTCGCCCGTCGGCGGCAGAAGCTCGGGGGACACCGGCGTATCGAGGATATCGAGCAAGACCTCGGCAATACGCCCGCCAAAGACATCAGCGGCATAACGTACCAGATGGCGCACAAGCGTCTTGGGCACGCTCGCGTTGACGGCGTACATGCTCATGTGGTCGCCGTTATAGGTAGCCCAGCCAAGCGCCAGCTCCGACAGGTCGCCCGTGCCGATGACAAAACCGCCAGCCTGGTTAGCCAGATCCATCAGAATCTGCGTACGCTCGCGGGCCTGACTGTTCTCGTAGGTCACGTCCTGAACGGCCGGGTCGTGCTCAATGTCCTTGAAGTGCTGCTCCACGGCCGTGTGGATCGAAACCTCGCGGAAGCTCACACCCAGGTCGCGAGCGAGCGACTCGGCATTCGACTTGGTGCGATGTGTCGTGCCAAAGCCGGGCATGGACACGGCTGTGATACCGGTGCGCGGCAGCCCCAGCGCATCGAAGGCACGCACGGTCACAAGCAGTGCCAGCGTGGAATCCAGGCCGCCCGAAAGACCGATGACTGCAGCCTTGGTACCCGTATGGGCAAGGCGAGTCTTGAGGCCGGCAGTCTGCAGATTGAGGATCGTCTCGCAGCGCCCGGCCAGGTCACCATGGTCGGCCGGCACAAAGGGCGCGCGGGGGAAGACACGGTCGATGTCAAGCGCATCACGCAGGACAGGTTCTTCGGCCAGCATGCCCTCAAACGAAAACTCAACAATCGTGGCCTCCGGCGCATCATCCGCGCGCGTCCACGTGGTCGAACGACGACGCTCGGCAACCAGACGGTCGAGGTCAACGTCGGCCACCGCCATATCGCAGGTGAGGAGCTTCGTGGCGGCGAGCTTCGAACCGTTTTCGTAGACGAGGTTCTCGCCTGCAAAGACCATGTCGGTCGTGGACTCGCCCTCGCTCGCGTCCGCGTAGGCATAGGCGCAGTACAGGCGCGCACTCTGATTGGAGATGAGGCTGCGGCGATAGTCTGCCTTACCGATAATCTCGTCCGAGGCCGACGGATTGAGGATCACCGTCGCACCGGCAAGCGCCATCTCGGTCGAAGGGGGCGCCGGCACCCACAGGTCCTCGCAGACCTCAATACCGAGTACCAAATCCTCGGCGCCCTCATCACAGCAGCGGTAGACAAGCCCCGGACCCAGCGGAACCGGACCCTGACCGGCAAACTCAACCCACACGGGATCGGCGGGCGCCGGAGCAAACCAACGGCGCTCATAGAACTCGCCATAGTTGGGCAGATACTTCTTGGCCGTGAGGCCCAAAAGCTCGCCCGCGCAGCACACGGCGGCACAGTTGTAGATATTCTCGGCCACCGCAACGGGAAGACCGATGGTAAAGACAATCGGCAGCTCGCGGGTTTCATCGAGAATATGTGCCAGTGCAGTCTCGCAGGTATGCAGTAATGTGCGGTTATGGAACAGATCAGCCGCGGTATAGCCAGTCAGATTAAGCTCGGGCAGCACCAGAGCACGGACACCGCGCTCGACCGCCTCGCGAACAGCCGCCAGCGCAACCTCGGCATTGCCCTCGACATCGGCCACGCGAATCCGCGGCGAGGCCGCCGCCACACGCAAAAAGCCATCAGACTGAGAAAGGTGAAGATTCATAAGAATGCTCCCGTGCGTAGACGCCATTCACAACAATTAGCAAGCCCTATTGTAGTTCAACCGCCGGGTGTAACCGCATCCCACCAATTTGGTGAGCTATTGATGAGTTGATGGTATCTGTTAAATGTCACGTACGATTCACATCTGGTGGGTACCCTGATGGCTACACGAAACGAAGCAGATTTACACCGGGAGGGCCCCGTATGACAACCAAGTACACCGACGCGCCGCGCACGCGCGTCATGACACCGGCCGCGCTCAACAACGGCGTTCACGAAAACCATTCCATCGGACAGACCATGGCCATCGCGCCCAAAAAGGGCCTGTTCGACGACATTTCCATTCCCCAAATCATCGCCGGCGCCGCAGCTGCCGCCACGAGCGTCGCACTTGCTTCTAAGATCGGCATCGCCGGATCGGTGATCGGTGCCGCCGTGAGCTCGGTCATCACCGTTGTGTCCTCGCAGGTCTACCGCCACTTTATCTCTGCCAGCGCCAACGCCCTCAAAGGCACGCACGCCGCCGTCGACTACCCTGCCAGCGCCTATGAGCCCGTTGACCTTAATGCCGAGGAGCACCTGGGCGGCGCCGCGACTACGCAGGAGATGCGTCAGGTTGCGGGGCGCGCGACCACGGCGCGCGTCGCCCCCAACAGCCTGCGTGCCAAGGCGGCGGCAGAGCGCAGCCAGACGCAAAAGAAGGTCATCGTCTTCTCGATCGCCATCGCCATCGTCGCGGTCATCGCCTGCGCTGGCGCCATCCTTATCACCACCGCCGGTGAGGGTCTGGGCGAGCGCCCCGAGCCAATCCTATCGTCGCGCACGACCGAGCACGACGCGGATAGCACTGGTCAATCGCAAAGCCAGCAGGACGACTCGCAGGGCAACTCCGCATCCACCGATTCGTCCTCGAGCGCCCCCGATCAATCGCAGGGCGCCGATTCCTCTGTGAACAACAGCAGTACGCAATCCGGCACAACCGACTCAAGCCAAACGACTGACAGCTCTCAGCCGAGCACGGGCGACCAGACGAGCGGCAATACATCGGGCACAAGCTCCACCGACAACAGCAACACCAATAGCTCGAACAGTTCGAACAGTTCGAGCGGATCCGCGTCCGGCACGCCATCTGACAGCTCGAGCCAAGGCACGGCATCGGGCAACTAAGCACGTTTGGCTCTCACAGATAACCGACCTGCATAACGGGCGCGAACCGGCAACGGTCGCGCCCGTTTGCCTTGGGCGACGAGATGGCAAGCCCCATGCGATGGTAAGATGCTTTGGTGTGTATAGAGGAGATTTGCCATGAGCAAGACAATAGTTAAGCCCACACTATCGCTGGGCAACCACATCTATCTGTATCGCCTGCTGCGCGATGCGATTGGGTGCGGCAAGCAAACGTTTATGACGCAGGTCGAGGAGGCGCTCGCCGCTGGTGACATGGCCGCTTATGACCTGGGCTTCGAGTCCACGCGCGAGCTGCTCGAGGAGCTCGACGACTGCATTAAGCTGACCGTCTTTAAGGGCGGCCGTCTGTATGCCACCGTCATCGCCAACGAGGCCTGGGATGCCGCCCTTGCCAAAGGCGAGGACAAGCCCAAGGCCGCCAAGGGAGCCAAGCAGTCCTACAAGAAGAAAAAGCGCGGCGAGAAGGACCTCAAGGCCGTGCGTCCCAAGCACGTTAAGCGTCCCGAGCCCGAAGCCATGGTTGAAGCCGTACCGGAACCCGAGCCCGAGACAGGGATCGAAGTCGCTATTGAGGTAGCAGCAGGAGCCGAAACCGAAATCGCCGCCACGACCGATCCCGAAGTCATATCAGAGCAGGAAGCCACTGCGGAGCTCGACGAGACTCCCAAGTCGACAACCGAAGAAGCCGCTAACCAGCCCGAGACGCCTGCGTTCCAAAACAGCGATGTTTTTGGCGACGAGGCCGAGGACGATCAGTCCGACGAGCCCGCGGATCAAGACGCTACCGAGTCGACACCGGAGCCCGAGACGCCGCAGCCCGCCATCTCGCTCACGGTCGTCTATGACCCCGAGAACGCAAACGCCGGCATCACCACCATGGCATCCACGCCAGCCGAGGCAAAGCCATCTGTCGAGGCAGAGGATGCCCCGCGAGCCGATGCCAAAACCGAGACCGCAGACACGTCCGTCTCCGTGGAACCGACGGATTTCGCAGTTAAGCCGGAAACAGCGCCTGAGCCTGCCATCGAGTCCGCATCCGCATCTGCCTGTGACCAGGTTCCCGCACCTGCACCGGCTCCGGTCCCCGTTGCAGTACCTGTCACCACACCCGCAGCACCGACCATCCCCGAGGACTTCCCCGTCGATTTCACAACCGAGGTCTTCTGCCCCGGCCCATTGCTACACCAGCTGTCGACCTATCTCCCCTACGGCGCCGACACGCTCGGCATCGTCGGCGAGTACTACTGGATCGCCCGCGAGCGCGGTGCCATCGAGGCCGCGCGAAACCGCGCAAGCTTCCCCCTGCGCTACACGCAGGCCGGCGAGCGCCACGAAGTCACTGTGCGCATCCGCCGCAACACCACCGGCGGCCTCGGAGCCACCTGGACCATCGACAAAGTCGAAGAACCCGAGCAGTAACGACAAACGGCTCAAATCCAAATCAGGATTTGAGCCGTTTTTATTTGTTGATGTTGCGTAACCAACAGCGAGCGGGCCGCAAGTGCCCCAGGATGCCGTGAAAGAGGAGCGACGCGTACTTCGGTACGCGAGCGACGGTTTGAACGGCAAGATGGGGTGCTTGCGGCCCGCGCAGCGTCGAGCAGTTACGCGGTTTGGTAAAACCGCGTAACAAATTAGTCACGCGTCAGCTTGCGGTGAATACGATGCGGCTGGGCTGCGTCCTCGCCCAGGCGCTCGATGCGGTTGGCCTGATAGGCCTCGAAGTTGCCCTCGAACCAATACCAGTTGCCCGGATTCTCGTCGGTGCCCTCCCACGCCAGAATGTGCGTGGCGACGCGGTCCAGAAACATACGGTCGTGGCTAATGACCACCGAGCAGCCCGGGAACTCGAGCAGCGCCGCTTCGAGCGAGGACAGCGTCTCGACGTCGAGGTCGTTCGTGGGCTCGTCGAGGAGCAGCAGGTTGCCGCCCTGCTTGAGCGTAAGCGCCAAGTTCAGACGGTTGCGCTCGCCACCGGAAAGTACGCCAGCGCGCTTCTGCTGGTCCTGGCCCTTAAAGCCAAAGCTCGCCACGTACGCGCGGCTGGGGACCTCGGTCTCGCCGACCATCATGTGGTCCAGGCCGTCCGAGACGACCTCCCATAGGTTCTTGTCGGGGTCGATGCCGGAACGGTTCTGGTCGACGTAAGAAATCTTGACGGTCTCGCCCACCTCGAGCTCGCCCGAAGTCAGCGGCTCCAGGCCCACGATGGTCTTGAACAGCGTGGTCTTGCCCACACCGTTGGGGCCGATGACGCCCACGATGCCGTTGCGCGGCAGGGTGAACGATAGGTCGTCGATGAGCACGCGGCCATCGAACTCCTTGTGCAGGTGATGGGCCTCGAGCACCTTGTTGCCCAAACGCGGGCCCACAGGGATGCGGATGTCGGTCCAGTCGAGCTTCTGGCTTGCGCGGGCCTCGGCCTCCATCTCCTCGTAGCGAGCCAGACGGGCCTTGTTCTTGGCCTGACGGGCCTTGGGGCTGGAGCGCACCCACTCGAGCTCGGCCTCCATGCGCTTAGCGAGTTTGGCGTCGCGGTTACCCTGAGCCTCGATACGGGCGGCTTTGGTCTCCAGATACGTGGAGTAGTTGCCCTTGTAGGGATAGAGGTGACCACGGTCGACCTCGCAGATCCACTCGGCAACGTTATCCAGGAAGTAGCGATCGTGTGTGACGGCAAGCACCGCGCCCTGGTAGTTGTGCAGGAAGTGCTCGAGCCACAGGATCGACTCAGCGTCCAGGTGGTTGGTGGGCTCATCGAGCAGCAGCAGGTCGGGAGCTTCGAGCAGCAGCTTGCACAGGGCCACGCGACGGCGCTCGCCGCCGGAAAGCACATTGACCGGCATGTCGGAATCGGGCAGCTGCAGGGCATCCATAGCCTGGCCGAGCTTGGAATCGATATCCCAGCCGTCGGCGGCATCGATTTCGTCCTGGAGCTTGCCCATCTCGGCCATGAGTGCGTCCATGTCACAGTCCGGGTCGCACATCTCCTCGCCGATCTTATTGAAGCGATCGACCTTGGCGATCATGTCGCCAAATGCCATGCGCACGTTCTCGATGACGGTCTTGTCGTCGTCGAGCGGCGGCTCCTGCTGCAGGATACCCACGGTGTAGCCGGGGGTAAGTCTGGCATCGCCGTTGGAGACCTCTTCGATGCCGGCCATGATCTTGAGCAAGGTCGACTTGCCCATACCGTTAGGGCCCACGACGCCGATCTTGGCACCGGGGTAGAAGCTCAGGGTCACGTCGTCAAGGATCACCTTGTCGCCATGAGCCTTGCGAGCCTGATACATCTGGTAGATAAACTCCGCCATTTGCCTGTTTTATCCTTTCTACCTGCTGTTTCCCTATTCTTGTTTCGCTTTAGTGGAAACGAGATGAGAAAACCAGCTCTAAAACGTAACGAAAAAGGGGCACGGTTGCCCATACCCCCTAATACTACCTGGGAAAAGTCCCCTGGAACATACTATGAACTGCGTACGCTAGTTTTCCGCAACCTTAACGAGCGGCTCGCTGCGATTTGCGCCACAGCAGATACGAGTAGACGTAGACGACTCCGACCGAACCAAACGCCAGAACCGCAATCACCGCGGCGACAACTTCACTCGAAAGCACGCTACCCGCAACGCCCATCACAATCAGACCAACACCCAGCACCATAAAGCAGGCACCGCCAAAGCGCTGCGTACGGCGCCAGTTCTCGGGATCGGCAAGCGCCCAGGGCGTCTTGATACCGAGCGTATAGTTCTGCTTCACACGCGGCAAGTAGTTGCCTACGCCAATGAACAGCAAACCGACAGCACCGGAAATCAGCGCGTTGACCGAACCGACCGCCGGCACCACGCCCCAGACCGTAAGCTCTCCCAGCCAGCTTATACCACAAATGAACAGGGTGAAGGCGATTACGAAGCCCTGATAGAACTTACCCGAGGTTCGATATGCCTCACCTTTGGGATCGATGCGCGGCACCACGTAGAACATTGCGAGAAGCACCAGGGGCAGCACGCCGTGCGCGGAGGCCATCCAGCTGGGACCCCAACCGTCAACGCCGTTCGCGCCCCAGTGCGTGGGAATCTGCGCAGGCAAGCTCGGCATCACCATAAGGTGCGCTACGATATTGGCGACGCACAGAGCGACCAGCGCGATCCACACGCGTGGCGATACCCCCGTGGCGTGAATGCCCTTGTTTTCGTTATTCATCCTTATCACCTTCAGTGTTTGTAAAGCCCATAAACCAACCGATCAAGTCCTGCATGACGGTGGTGTTTAAGCTGTAAACGATGTTTTGGCCATGACGTTCATCGGTCACCAACCCGGCGTTTTTGAGCGTCGCCAAATGATGGCTCAACGACGGCTTGCTGATATCGAAATGCTCGGCAAGCTCCCCGGCCGTGCGGTCGCCCTCGCGCAGTAGTTCTAAAATGCGCCGCCGCGTAGGATCGGCCAGCGCTTTAAAACCCTCTCCCGGCATAGGACCTCCCCTCAGCAACTCTCATGACACGCACACTATACTCGATATTTAGATGTTTGTCTAATTATCTAATACAGCCGCATCTATAGAACATTTGTTCGTATTTAGCTACAATGGAAGTTGAAGCAGATGGGCCAGCTCCCTCTATCCGAGAAGGAGATGGACTATGAGTATTGACGATGTCCTGACGTTGTTATTGCTTGTAATCGCGGCTGTGGAGCTCGGCATCCACATTGGAGGCCGAATGAAATAGCCGCCCCCGCGTAATGCGAAGACGGCCACTTCTCACGCCATAAACGTGTTTCGGAGTTGGCTAACCCGCGGCAACGGGCGCCATCTGCTTCAATCTTATGCGAATCCCAATCCCATTTCAACAAACCCCAAGGGTTCAAATGGAATCGTGATAATACCCTTGATTATCAACTTTATCCGAACACCTCCCACATTCATCCGTACATGTGCGGATGAATGTGGGAACCCGATACCCTGAGGGCCGGATCGGCCGGCCCCGGGAGATCGGAGGACGGCATGTCCGGAAAGAAGAAGAGCGGCTCCGCAAGGGCGGTCCCGAGGGCCTACGGAAGGCTCACGAGGCACGAGCGGGACACGGTCCAGAGGATGCTGGAGCGCAGGGCGTCGTGCAGGGAGATCGCGAGGGAGCTGGGCAGGTCGCCCTCGACGGTGAGCGCCGAGGTGGCGTCGCACAGGTTCGTGACGGCGCCGAAGGCCAGGCGCGGCGAGCGCGTGGACGCCTCCGCCGACCTGTCGGCGGCCTGCCCGCGCCTGGCCGCGTGGCCGCGATGCTGCAACGGCTGCGGCCGGTACCGCGCGATCGGCTGCAAGCGCCGCCCCCACGTCTTCTACGAGGCCCGGGCCGCGCAGCTGTGCGCCGACTCGGTCCTCGTCTCGTCCAGGCGCGGGATAGACGCCGACGAGCCCGCCGCGGCGGCCAGGCTGGAGGCGATAAGGGACTGCCTGCGCCGGGGGCTGTCGCCCGAGCAGATGGCGGCGCGCAACGGCGGCCCGGTGGACCTGTCGCCGTCGACCATCTACCGCTGGGTCTCGGCGGGCTACGACGGCATGACCAACATGGAGCTCAGGCGCAAGGTCGGCTACAGGCCGAGGAAGCGCGCCGCGGGCCGGGCGGCGACCCGCCACTCCGCCCGCAGGTCGCATGCCGCGTTCCTCGCCCTCGGGGAGGACGCGTGCGCCGCGGCCTGGGAGATGGACACCGTCGAGGGGGCCCGGGAGGACTCCGCCTGCCTGCTCACGCTGCTGCACCGCCCCAGCAGGCTCCAGCTCGCGCTGCCGCTGGAGGAGAAGACCGCCGGGTGCGTCGCGGGCGCCCTGGAGGGCGTCCGGGCCGTCCTCGGCGCCGACGGGACGCGCCGCGTGTTCCGCGCCGTCCTCACCGACAACGGCGCCGAGTTCTCCGACGAGGCGGCGATCGCGGCGCTCATCGGCGAGGGGCCGGGCGAGACGAGGCTGTTCTACTGCGACCCCGGGCGCAGCGACCAGAAGGGTGTTAGCGTCAATCTATTTTTCACCAGTTTCGCTAAACAGGCGCGCCGTTCGCGCAAAGGCGGTTTCACCGGTTGCGCTAACGTATTTTCACCGATTCCGGTCACGGCTCG
>NZ_JBQHST010000015.1:0-49249 GCF_052066095.1 Collinsella sp. HCP28S3_B9 | reverse complement strand
GGCCACCGGACCCATCGAAACACATCTCCACCATTCCTTCAACTGGGAAAATGGCGCCCCCGGGGCCCGAGAGGGGCCGCGGGGGCGTTCGGTTAACTGCGGGAGCGTGCCATCAGCTCAATGTGTTCGGCTGAGATCGGAAATCAACCATCGTGATAATACCTATAATGGCGATAGCTAAAACACGACCTGCTTCCCCATCGGAGGATATTTATGACCGAAACCGTTGCCGCAGCCGCCATCGAGACACGCGACACCAAGCTCGAGATCATCATGGGCCGCGAGGCACTCGATAAGCTCGCCGATGCTACGGTGCTGGTGCTCGGCTGCGGAGGTGTGGGCTCCAATTGCTGCGAGGCACTCGCCCGCGGCGGCATCGGTCATTTCGTCATTCTGGACAAGGACATCATCGCGCCCAGCAATATCAATCGCCAGGCCATCGCCTTCCACAGCACCGTCGGCAAGCGCAAGGTAGACGTGATGGAAGCCATGATTCGCGATATCAATCCCGCCGCCACCGTTATCAAGCGCACCGAATACCTGTTGAGCGACAACATCGACGAGTTCTTTGCGAGCGTTTTTGAGCAGACGGGCAGCAAGCTCGACTACGTCGTCGACGCCATCGACACCATCTCGGCCAAGCTCACTATTGCCAAATATGCTCAGGACCACGACATTCGTTTGGTTAGCTCCATGGGCGGGGCCAACAAGCTCCATCCCGAGTGCCTCCGCTTTGCCGACATCTTCGATACGGTACGTGACCCCATGAGCCGCATTATGCGCAAAGAATGTAAGAAGCGCGGAATCAAGAGCCTACATGTATTGTTTAGCTGCGAGGAATCGGTTAAGACACAGCCCCGCGACCCTTCCAACATCCACGAGCGTACCGAGCTCGGAACCGCCAGCTTTATGCCGCCCATCATGGGTCAGATGATTGCCGGCGAGGTTATCCGCCAGATCAGTGGGCGCGGCACCGAGCGCGTGCGCGCCGATGGCCAGCGCCTGGACTAGCGGAGTGCGCCGAGATGGAGCCCCGGTTATTTGATGCACACTGCCATCTTGATTTGATGGCTTACCCGAATGCTGTTGCCGACGAAACTGCGGCTATAGGGTTGGGGGTCTTTGATTGCGGGGTCGACCCACGCGACTTCGCGGCAGCAAAAAAGCGGGCCAGCCGTTACCCAAACATTATCGCGGGCGTCGGGCTCCATCCCTGGTGGCTCGCCGACGGCCGCTGCGGTCCTGCCGAAGTCAATCTGCTTTGCAAAGTTGCTGCCCAAGAGCGCTACATCGGCGAGGTGGGACTCGACTTTTCCGCGCGCTTTGCCGGAAGCGAACCGCTGCAAATACAGGCACTTGACCGGCTCTGCGATGCGCTCGTGCAGTGTCCTCTTGCCGGGCGCGTGATATCGATTCACGCCGTTCGTTCGGCAGGAGCCGTACTGGACGTCCTCGAATCGCATGGTCTACTCATCCCAAACCCCGACTCCCCCGCTATCATCTTCCACTGGTTTAGCGGTACTTCGGACGAACTCGTCCGCGCGCGTAATGCGAGCTGCTATTTTTCTGTCAACGAACGCATGCTCGCGTCTAAACGAGGACGCGAATACGCACGACAGATTCCACTCGATCGTTTACTGCTCGAGACCGATGCGCCGGCAGAGGCAAACACAGAAACAAGCGCGCAGTCGCTCATCAAATCGCTCACAAGGACCTCGATGCGCATCGCCTCGCTCAAAAATTGTGACGCAAAGCGCATCGAATCGGCAGTTTTAACAAATGCGCACTCTGTTTTTGGCCTTCGCTAACCCCTCTGGGCAAAAAGACGACAACGATACCATTATGACGGCAGACGTGCCGTCCAAGTCCTACGCAAGCTCCAGCAGCTCCGGCAGCTGGTCGATAATCTTGTCCGCGGCATCTTGGCTAAAGCCGAAGCGTTCCTCGCGCTTGGCAATGACCGTCAGGCCGGCTCGCTTGCCGGCAGTGATACCAGGTACCGAATCCTCAACGCAGCAGCAGCGATTCGCGGGCAGTCCCAGCAGGTCCAGCGCATGCAGGTAGATGTCGGGCTCGGGCTTGCTCTCCTTAAACTGCTCGCCGCTCACCACATACTCAAAGGCATCCGACAGCCCGCACGCATTGAGCACTTCCTCGATGCTATCCATGGGAGACGAGCTGGCAAGCGCCACGCGAACGCCGCGGCGCGGCAGCTCTCGAATCGTATCCACGGCGCCTGGGTTAATCAAAGCCTGATAGTCGCGCGGACGCTTATGCGCCCACTCGTCCCAACGGGCCAACGCTTCCTCGCCAGTGAAATGCCCCTTACCGGCGCGCTCAAACCAATCGACCAGCATATGCAGGAAGAACTGATGTGAGGTACCGATCTGCCCGTTCAACTCCTCTTGAGTCAGGTTAAGCCCAAGCTCCTTGGCAAACGCGGCAGTCTCGCTCAGGTAGTAATACTCGGTATCGACAATGACGCCGTCCATGTCAAAGATAACGGCGTCGAACGGAAATGCGGACACGGCACCCTCCCTAACAAAAGGGCGCCTGTAAGCAGGCGCCCGAACCATGCATTAATCGGCGATTCTAACCCAGCAGCTTATCCAGCGCCACCGCAATGCCGTCTTCGTTGTTATTGGCAGTCACCATCTGGGCCACGGCCTTAACCTCGTCAACCGCGTTGCCCATGGCAACACCGGTGCCGGCCCACTCAATCATGGACTTGTCGTTCTGGCCGTCGCCAAACGAGACGACCTCGCTGGCATCGATGCCGAGCTTGGGCAGGGCACCCTCGAGCGCGCGGGCCTTGTCGATACCGGGAGCCGTAAACTCAAAGTACCAGTCGGCCGTAAACATACCCGAAAGCGTCTGAGTAAAGGGCGCATACATCTCCTCGTGATGCGCTTGCAGATAGGCCGGGTCGCCAGCAGTGAGCAGCTTGTCCACGGGATAAGTGTCCACGACCTCATGCAGGCTCTCCACCTCGCGGATCTTAAGGTCGCAGGCATCGCGCTCGTATTTGACGATGTTTTTCTGCGAGCCATCCGGCAGCGTAATCATGCAGCGGTACGAATCCTCGACATGCAGATCGCGACCGAGCGAAATCATAGGGATCACGTCGAAATTGCGCAGATGATCAATCAGGCGATACAATTCGTCGGCAGGCATAGCCTGATCGAACAGCACCTCGTCGGTCTGGGCATCGACGACGTGAGCGCCATTAAAGGCCACCAGCAGACCGTCATGGTTATGAAGGTCGAGCTCCTGCGCCAAGGCGTGCAGCCCCCATGCGGGACGGCCCGAAGCCAAAATGAGCTTAATGCCCGACTCCTGCGCCGCGAGCAGCTTCTCGCGCGTACGCGGGCTGATGACCTTTTGGTCGTTGGTGAGCGTACCGTCGATATCCATTGCGATGGCTTTGATTGCCATATAAGCCTCCTTGCATCGTTTTTATCGCGCACTATCTTATCCGAGCCGGGGCACGTTCGCACAGCGCACGTATGACGGTTGCAAAACCACCCCATTTGAAACAAAGGCAAAAAAGTACTTGCAAAGACGCGTTCCGACATATAAGTTGATAAAAGACCGCCGTTGCGGTTTTAAGTAGATCGAGCATATGAAGTTTGAGTTTTAGCGTGTAAGAGAAGGAAGATCGGCAAAGTACAACCCCAAACGTAATGACAACTTAATGAGGTAACTGCCACATGTGAGGCACCCAGGGCATTGCTGTCTCGATTTTGAGCACGATGCCTTCCGCCTTGCATGGGCCGTTCCATCCCGCCCCTGCAGCAACTGTCTCACGGGCTCATTGAAAACCGCATAGCACCCCAACGTCAGCACATCACCCACGGCAAGCACATCACTCACGACAACCAACACATCAACAAACAGCACGAACATCAACCGATTGGAGAAGCTATGACAAACCACCACGCTGAAGACGGCGATAAGAAAAGCATTCTGGATGCCCGCATTGAGCGAGCATATGCAAACGAATATGACGCCGCCTTTGCCGCCGCGACCATCAAGAACTACGCGTCGCTACCGCTCGCGACGATCCTGGCCGACCACCCTCAACTGCTGAAGCTCTGCACAAAGATCATGGGCGACCCCGACATTCGCAAGCTGACAGACCCCTATGCCCCAAAACGCGGCAACGATTCGTACGTTCTTGCCGTAGGCTGCCTAGCCCATATGCTTACGGCGCTCGACACGAAACTCAAGCTCGAATGGGAACCCGACGAGCGTCATGAACTCGAAAGCAAGCGGAACACCCTGCGCACCGCACTGTTCCTTCCGTTGGACGGCCTCAAGCGCTGCAACGTCGAGCTCAATACACAGGCGCGGCAAAAGCCCGGGACCACGGGGCAGAAAACTCCAAGACCCCATGCGGCCATCGTCGACCGCAACCGATATAACCGCATGACCGCGCACTTTTCCGCCGAGGGAGCAGCCATAAGGACGCTGATCGACCTGCTGTGCCTCCTGAGCATCAACGAGCTATTTGATGGCTATCTCGCCCTTGTTCCCGCGACGGCACCCAAGTCGGTAGCAAAGATCATCGAGACCTGCAGACGCCAGTTTGAGCGCCATCGCAATGGCAGCGAGATGAACGCCAGCATCGCGCAGTACTACGCGGCTCATTACAAAAATGACGGATGTGCCCCTGTCGAGCATCAGCTGCGGCTCGCCTACACCACGCCCGTCGCAACGCTCCATCGCTTTGGAGCCCTTGGCGCTTGCGAGCCGTACGAACAGGCAGCCTGCCCCACAACCGAGCTCGATCTCAGGCTCGGACGAACCCTGTAGCCCGCCAGCCCCTCCGCGGGCAACAATCCTATTCCACAACACAACCAACAGAAAGGAGTCCTCATGGACACCAATCATTCCCCCATCATCAGCCCCCTCACCATGCGTGAATCCGCCCGAGGTATCACGCTCACCAGCATTTACGATGAGATGCTCGCCCGTCGCGAGCTCTCCGTCATGGGAAACATCGAAACCCCGATGGCCCACGACCTATGCCAGCAGATCCGTCTGCTCGATGCCGCCGACCCCAGCCGCCCCATCACCATATTTGTCGCCAGCGCCGGCGGAAGCGTGCGATCGGGTCTTGCGATCTATGACGCCATGCGCCTCGCATCGTGCCCCATCCGCACCGTCTGCCTGGAATTCGCCGCGTCCATGGGCGCCGTGATCTTTATGGGCGGCGACGATCGCCGTATGGCGCCCCATGCAGAGCTCATGATTCACGACCCGCTGATCCCCCAGGGGGCAGGCGGCTCGGCACTTGCGCTGCAGGAAACCAGCCGGCGTCTCATGCAGACCCGCAAGACCCTCACGCAAATCCTCTCGGACCGCAGCGGCCTCACGCCCAAGCGCATCCAGTCCCTCACCGCAAAAGACACCTACCTTTCGGCCGAGCGCGCCGTCGAGCTCGGCTTTGCCCACGAAATCCTCTCGACCACCAAGGAGGTCGCCCATGTCTAACCTCACCAGCCGCCTCGCCGCATCTGAGTCCGCATCGTCCACCATCCTCGCCAAGGATCGAATGCTTTCCTGCGACACCCGCCAAACGGGACTCAACAACAACACACTTGTGATCGGCCCCTCGGGAGCCGGCAAGACCCGAAACGTCCTCAAGCCCAACCTGCTGCAAATGAACGCAAGCTACATCGTGCTCGACACCAAAGGCACGCTCTGTCGCGAAGTGGGACCCGTGCTGGCAGCCCACGGCTACCGCGTGCAATGTCTCAACTTCGCCGACCTCAACACCGTCCCGGCCCTTGCGCCCGGCATCGAGCGCTGCGGCTACAACCCCCTGAGGCACATTCGCCGCAAGGCGGACGGCAGGCCCAACCAGCAGGACATCCTCTCGGTGGCAAAGGCCATCTGCCCCATCGAGGACAACAACCAGCCTTTTTGGGATCATGCGGCGGCAAACCTGCTGTCGTGTCTTATCGCCTACGTCACCGAACAGCTACCCGCCGACGAGCAGACGATCAGCTCGGTCATCAAGCTGATCGAGCACCTGCAGGACGGTGCCACGGGTCGATTGTTTGACGACCTGATCACGATCGACCCCCAAAGCTATGCCCTCTCGCTATGGCGGCGCTACGCCATTACGCAAAATGCCGAGCGCATGCACGCGAGCATCGTCGGCATCCTTGCCGAAAAGGTCATGTGTCTGGGATTCGACGGTGCGGCACAGCTCTATCGTGAGTGCCATCAGGTGGACTTCGCTTCCATGGGACACACCCCCTGCGCCCTATTTGTAACCGTGAGCGATATTGACCGCAATCTCGATCCGCTGACCGGCCTCTTTATTTCGCAGGCGTTTATGGGCCTCATTCGTGAGGCCGATAGGCAGCCCGACGGCAGCCTGCCCGTGCCCGTGCGCTTTATGCTCGATGACTTCGCAAATCTGCAGATCCCCCAGATCGACAACGTGCTCTCGATTATCCGAAGCCGCAACATCTGGGCAACGCTGCTGCTGCAGTCGACCAACCAGCTCGATGCGCTCTATGGCGAGGCACGCGCACGCTCCATCATGGGCAACTGCGACACGCATCTGGTGCTGGCGTTCCAGGATCCCGAGAGTGCCCGGGTGTTTTCCGAACGCGCCGACGCGCTGCCCAGCACGCTCATGGCGACGCCGATCGATCGCTCGTGGCTCTTTGTGCGCGGCCACACTCCCGAACAGGTCGAGCGCTTTAGGCTCGAAGACCATCCGCTCTACGGGGAGCTGCCCGAGGCGCAGCGAGACCATGCGGAGGCCGAGATCTAGGCGCAGGGTTCTCGCGGCGCGCGGCGCCCCGGCGATGTTCCACAAAGGCCGTGCGCCCCGGGACTACGGCAAAGCAAAGGGGCCCGCATCCGATAGGATACGGGCCCCTGACTATAAGGCGCGATGCGTTAACAGCAGCGACTACTTACGATGCGCGCGATAGAACTCGATGAGCGCCTGGGTCGAAGCGTCCTGCTCGGCCTTGGCGGCGTCATCGTGGAAGGCCGGGGTAATCTGCTTGGCAAGCTGCTTGCCCAGCTCGACGCCCCACTGGTCGTAGGAGTCGATGCCCCAGACCGTGCCCTCGACAAACGTGATGTGCTCGTACAGGGCGATGAGCTCGCCGAGTGCGAACGGGGTCAGCGTGTCGCCGAAGATCGAGGTCGTCGGGCGGTTGCCCTCAAAGCAACGGGCCGGGACGATCTGCTCGGGCGTGCCCTCGGCACGAACCTCGTCGGCCGTCTTACCAAAGGCGAGCGCCTTGGTCTGGGCCAGGAAGTTGCCCAGGAACAGCTCATGCACGTCCTGACCGCTATCGGTCGCAGGGTTGGCGGTATTGGCAAAGGCGATGAAATCGGCCGGAACCACCACAGTGCCCTGGTGCAGCAGCTGGTAGAAGGCATGCTGACCGTTGGTGCCGGGCTCGCCCCAGAAGATCTCGCCGGTATCGGAGGTCACAGCGCTGCCGTCCCAGCGGACGTGCTTGCCGTTGGACTCCATGGTGAGCTGCTGCAGGTAGGCCGGGAAACGGTGCAGGTACTGGCAGTACGGCAGTACGGCGTGGCTCTTGGAACCGAAGAAGTTGACGTACCAGACATTGAGCAGGCCCATCAGCGCGACGGCGTTGTTCTCGAGCGGGGTGTTGCAGAAGTACTCGTCGATGGCGTGGAAGCCCTCGAGGAACTGCTGGAAGCGCTCGGGGCCGAGCACGACGATCAGCGACAGACCCACGGCGGAGTCGACGGAATAGCGGCCGCCGACCCAGTTCCAGAAGCCGAAGGCGTTAGCGGGGTCGATGCCGAAGGCCTCGACCTTGTCGAGTGCGGTGGAAACGGCAACGAAGTGCTTGGCCACGGCCTCGGCGTTCTGCTCATCGGAGCCGTCGATGGCACCCTGAGCCTTGAGCTGCTCGAGCATCCAGGTCTTGACCTCGCGAGCGTTGGTGAGGGTCTCGAGCGTGGTGAAGGTCTTGGAGACGATAATCACGAGCGTGGTCTCGGGATCCAGGCCCTTGAGCTTCTCGGCTTGGTCGTTGGGGTCGATGTTGGAGATATAGCGGCAGTCGATACCGGCGTCGGCGTAGGGACGCAGGGCCTCGTAGGCCATGACCGGGCCCAGATCGGAGCCACCGATGCCGATGGACACCAGATGCTCGATCTTCTTGCCGGTAACGCCCTTCCACTCACCGGAGCGCACGCGCTCGGCAAAGGCGTACATGCGGTCGAGGACCTCGTGCACGTCGGCGACGACGTCCTGGCCGTCAACGATGAGCTGGCCCTTCTCGCTTGCCGGACGGCGCAGCGCGGTGTGCAGGACGGCGCGGTCCTCGGTGGTGTTGATGTGCTCGCCGGAGAACATGGCGTCGCGGCGCTCCTCGAGCTTCACCTCGCGGGCAAGATCGCACAGCAGCTTGACGGTCTCATCGGTCACCAGGTTCTTGGACAGGTCGAAGTGCAGGTCACCGGCGTCAAAGCTCAGCTTGTTCACGCGCTCTGCATCGGCAGCGAACCAGGCCTTGAGGTCGATACCTTCGGCCTCGAGCTTCTCCTGATGAGCCTCGAGCGCCTTCCAAGCGGCGGTCGACGTAGCGTCGATAGGTGCGGCAACAGTTGCCATAAAGTCCTCCTCAACATACGGGCGCAAACCTCCATGCACCCGGATAATCAGATGCCCCTATTCTAGCGCAGGTCAAGACCGTAATCAGCGAGCGTTGCCAATCCGCCCCCAAACGGCGACCGACCAAAAAGGGACAGGTTTATTTTGGCAGGTCAAACGCTTTACCTACCAAAATAAACCTGTCCCTTCCTGGCAGGTATTAGGCGAGCATCATGCTGAAGATACGGGCGACGGCCATATCGCCCGCCTCGTCAACGCCCCACACACGGCGCACTAGCTGTGCCAAGCGCGGCACCGTGGCAACCTCGACATCCAGGTAATACATGAGCACCGCCGGAATCACCACGAACTTGTGAATCTGTCTGAACAGCTGACCGCCGGGACGAGCGTTTTCGTCAAACACGACGACGTCGAGCCCGCGCTTGGCAGCCTCGATGGCAACGGAAAGGCCGCTGGGACCGGCGCCGGCCACGACCAGATCATGACGCTCCATGCTACTCAGCCTCCTTTACGGCAGCAGGGCTTGCAGCCACCTCGGCAACCAGAGCCTTGGCACGCGGGTCATCCAAATCGAGCGAGGCAACGCCGTCTTGCGTGCGCACGTCCATACCGGCGACGAGCGGCGTCATGCACGTACGTACGTTAGGCTTGCCGTCCACGACCATGACACAGTCGGTGCACCGACCGATAGCGCAAAAGATGCCGCGCGGCTCGTGGCGCTTGGCGGTAAAGCGATGGACCTCGACACCAGCGGCCTTAAGCGCCATGGCAATCGATTCGCCCTCGTATCCTTCCATCTCAACACCGTCATAGGTAAAAACGACTCGACTCCCCTTGCTGGGAGCACCCAAAATGGGATGCTCGACAATCCTGGACATGGCAACACCAAACCCCTCTCGTTCATCGGTTACCAACAGCGCCTGTCCTGAGATTTGCCCTGTTAACGAGCAGTTTCCGGTCGATTACCATTCAAAGGGAAACAATGGAGCACGAGATTTTACCGCGCGGGTCCGCCAAAACGATCGGGGCCAAAGCCCATAGGTTGTCAGATCGCCCATAGAACGAAAAGGATGCAGCCGGATGGTTCTCAAAACAAGACCATCCGGCTGCATCCATTTGCGCATTCTGACTTTGAGCCCACACGCGTGTCAAGCCCAACACGACAAGTCGGCTTGAACCACTATCGGAATGAACATCCCACCTTGCCGAACACTTTAAAACGCAAGGTCACGAGTCCGCTACATCAGTCGATCTTCTCCCCCGTATACTCCTCGTACATCTCATCCATACGTGCAACATAATCGTCGGCAACCGCCTCTGCATCAGAAAGCTCAGTTACCTCTCCTTCGAGCAATTGAAATCCACCGTTGGCATAGCGCTCTACAAGAGAAGACGCGGCCTTCCTGTCTCGAACGACTTCCGTGTTTTCAAATCCGGCATCTGCGAGATTAATTGCATTGGCAACTGCCTTGAATTTGTCGGATAAATATTCCGCCCTAGTTAAGTTTCTCGGCCTCTTTAGTTCAGGCTTGAGGCCCTCGTGATAACCCAAAGCCAAAGCAAACAGCATCTTGTCCTCATTTGTCATTCCGTCAAACAGAGGGAATGAACTCATGGTCTTTACGATGCCCTCAAATGCCTCATCAGTCGTATTGAGAATAGTAGCGAAAGGCGTACTCTCATTAGCCACGATACTCGACCTCCTTCATGACTTCCGACTCTTGCTCATCCAAACGCAAGCGCGTATACGTCGCAATGGCTGGTTCAAACTCACGCGAAATCGCCTCGGAATACTCATCCGGCGTAAACGCTAAGATAAGTTGCTTGTTCTTGCTTACTTCGACCAGCGTTTTTGCGAAGTTTTCCCTGTTTTCACCAGAAGCACGCGCAATGGGCGTGTCAATGAACAACGGGGAATCAAACCCCGAGACTTCGTGCATTGCCAATGTAAAAGAAAGTGCAAGCAATGATCTCTCCGCTGCGGAGCAAGTTCCCGCACACGAATAACCTTGCCTGTCATAGAGCGACAACTGATAACGCTCCGTCAGCTCAACGCGGTCGCACTTGGAGTTCTTCCAAACAAGCCCCTTAAACAGAGCCTCTGTACGCGACTCCATTCGCTTTCTCACGTCATCAACGATCGCCTTTTCGGCGGCCTTTAATACGTTGAGCGCACGATTGCCAAATGAGATTGCCCGATTTGCTGCCTCCGTCTTCTTGTCCTTCTCAAGCTCTGTTTTTAGCTTTTTCTCCCACACCGAGATTTTTCCATCCATCTCGGACTTATTGCTTTGAAACGCGCCGATACCTTGATTCAGCAGATCTATTTCCCTATCGAGCTGCTCCCTCTCTTCGAAGAGACGCTTCAAATCATCCGAAGATTCAGCAAACTTTGCAATTCGCGCATTGATGTCATTAAGCTGACGGCCAATTTGGTCGAGGTCTTGTTCATCTTTCAGAAGTGGTTGAAGAGCCCGTTTTCGCTCGTCTGGGTATCGTTTAACGGAATCGACAATTCTTTTAAGTTCACTTCGCATCGACGAGAGAATATTCGATGTTTCGCTACTCACCTTAAATTGATCGAGCATGGCCTTAATATGCAAACGCTCTTCTTCATTTAAGGAATGGCCGCACAACGTGCATGTGCCCATGTTGAGAGCCTTTTGAAGCTTTTCGGGGTCGATCGAAGGAGGCAGATGCCCCTCTCTCTCCATCCTTTCAATGACATCGAGAGTCTTCTTCGCAACGGGATAAAGGTTAAAATCAACCATCATCTTACGAGCGAATTCGTAGTATTTAGCTCGGTCCTGTTCATAGCGATCATTGAATCTTCCTTCGAGCTCTAGAGCCGCCTCCCGCTCGTTCTCGATGCCACGCACATCCTCAACGCCGCGCAGCTGTCCGTCGATATCAGCCAGCCGCCGCTTCGCCTCAGACAAGCTGGCCTCCTTATCCTCTATCTGTTTGATACACCCATTGCGGGTCTCTTCAAACTCGCTGAGTTTCTTGTAAGTTTGTTCCGTGCTGCTTGAAGCTGAAGACGCATCCCTTTTCTTTCCGGAAACGGTCGCCTTTAGATGGTCGATCGTCCTCGACAGCACATCAATCTGCGAAATTGAATACACCGCTTCTTTGATGCGATCGCCCTTTGTCTCCTGAAAATAGGTATTGAGCTGCTCACCATCAAAAAAGAAATACTCTCGAATTGATTCGGGAAGATAGCGATTGATGTATGCCGTTGCTCCTTCATTCTTAAGTGAACGAGCTTGGCCATCAACCCCATTCGTCACTGTTACCGTAAACCGCTCGTCGGCCTTTTTCTCAAGGAACTCTAGCTTATCTTTCTGAAGCAAGCGAAATGGAACAAAACGTCTAATCTTTACGGTAGTATTCTTCGTATCGCCCAGCTCGACGGTCACAACAACGCTAACGTTTTCCACCCAAACGCCATTCTGAACGCACTCGGCGATAACCTCCTTGTTTAGCTTGGGCTCTCCGGCGTCATACTTGCTGTTGCCGAGGTGAGGCTCATCACCGTATAAACACCAAGTAAATGCATTGAGCAAATTTGTCTTGCCAACGCCGTTATCGGCAACGATTAACTGCAGGTCGTGATCGCCCGGACGAAACTCAAGTGTCAGATCACGATACTGACGATAGTTGTGAATCTCAATCTGCTTGAATCTCATCGCTCTTCCTTACCGCGGAATCCAGCTCCTGCTCATACCGCTTTCGATAGCTGCCGTTTCCTTCCATTTCGTACGAAATAAGCTCAAGCAGGAAATGGAGCATGGCTTGATCGCCCGTGCATTCCTTTTTGACGCTTTCGAGTACTTGCCGATTAATAGCCATTTGCCCTCCTCAAACGGTCCTGTACCTCAAATAACAAATCAGTGCTGTTCACTGCATTCGCGCGCATGTCTTCGATGCGAACCATCTCTTGCTTGAACAGCTTTTTCTCGAGTTCAATGCCGCCCATTTCTTTGATTCGTTTCCAATCCGGCTCAATTACGAAATCGTAGATATGGGCAATCTTCTTTCCGGGGTGTCGGCGAATCACCCTGCCCACCCTTTGGACGTACTCGCGCGGATTCGTGCTGCTCGACAGCAAAACGGCCGTTTTCGCTTCGGGAATGTCGATGCCCTCGTCAAGGCATTTGATTGCCACGAGCGTTTGAATGTCGCCCTGCCTGAATGCGTCCAAAAGATACTCACGCTCGCTCAGACCGCCATACTCCGCCCGCTTCGCCGTTCCCTCTTCTTCGGTAAAACGATGCGCCGCAATCTCATGCGAACCGAGCATCAAACACACTTCCGAGATTCTGTGGGGCGAAGTGAAAACGATTGCTCCGGTCAAATCAACCGAATCAATCAAGTCTTCAAAGTGGACCATCTTCGAAGCGGCATCTTTTTTGATTTCTGCCCTATCGCGAAGAAGCTTTTCGACATGCTCTTCCGCATCTGGCAGTGGGCTATTCTTAGCCGCCACAATCCTCTTCGTCAAAGCACAGTATTTATCTAGCTCTTCGTCGTTCAAGCTAGAAAACACAAGATGATACTCATAGGGACAGAGGAACGTATCACCTGTTATCGGATTAATAGTGTTTTGAGCCTGAGCAATCGTAAACACAAAAGACCTGTCACCAAAGTATCTGCGAATGAGCTCGGTTCCATCCTCATCAAACCAACGGGACGGCGTAGCAGACAGGCCAATTCGATACCGGTACCTCTCCAAAAGCCCGGCGCGCTGCTTCGGCGAGCCCATTCCATGGACCTCGTCGCCGACGATGCATGTAGCCACCGTATCAGGGAGTTTGTTGATAATATCTAGCAGCTTCTTGCTGCATGCGCTCTTGTGGGTGGTATAGATAATCAAGCTCGACGATCGCCCTATGCGTATCCTGGAAATCGCCGAAGAGATTTCCTTAAGCCAACGAGCGCTCGGTCCGGCAGATGAATCGGCAAATACAGATTTGTCGAACTGCAGCCCTAAAGCGGCGGTCTCCTTCTCCCATTGACGCGACAATGTACTCTGCGGCGTAGCAACGATGCAGACAAACTTCTTCTCTCGAGCAAGAAGCTCCCCAACACAAGCAAGGGCGGTGCGCGTTTTACCGGTCCCCGTCGCCATCTCGAATAACAACCTACCGTCATTCGCAAGCCATGCTTCAAGCGCCTCTTTTTGGTAAGGAAAGAGAGAGATCCGCGCTTGCTTGCGAGTTCGACGATAATTGGCAATAACGCTATGCTCGAGTTCAAAATTGGCGCCAGCAGAAACGAGCTTCTCGCAAAACGAATGCGTTGGGACGAACGTCTTTACGCTCTTATGTTCACCATTCCAAAGTGATTCAAATTTTGCCCGATCAGATTGATAAAAATCGAGTTGTCCCGGCTCCCAGCTTTTGAACACCTTGAACTCTTCGCAGTTAAGCAGCCATCCCGACGCCGTCTCGTTTACCGAGCCGCTAAATGAGAGCGCATCGCCGTCACAATCCTCAATAAGGCCGATTTTTTGATGATAGAGCTGGCCAGCCCGTACATTGCCGTCTTCATCAACGATCACGGCAATCTTCATTTCCAGAAGCCCTTTTGCAAGCATCCAACCGAGCGCCTTGACATGGTCACGCTCGATTTCATCGGCAAGGGCGTCAATATTCCCAAGGAGCTCGCTTGCTATGTCTTCAATTACCTCATCTGGATTGTTGGCAGCTTGCCTAATCGCATCGATATCACGCTCGTTTAGATTTGGGCTAACAATCAGGCGCATGGTCCCGCCGTTATGAATTAACCCCGCGACGCCCCTAGCCGCAAGAGCAAGACTTGCAGACGAGAAAAACCCTACACTTCGGTCATATTCAACAGCCTGTGAAAGTGCCGGTATATAGAAGTCGGATACGGGGTCCACATCCCCAAGCGTCTCATAAGATGTTCCGATATGCAGCTCCTTCAGACCCATCAGCGCCTGCCGATCCGTGAAATGGCAACAGATAGTGCCCGGTCTTCAGTACCGCACTGACCGTCAATCAAGCGAAGGAGGCCCGCAACGTTGGGAGCTCGCCGCTTTTTCGTCGAATCCGACAATGGTCTTAGATAATCCTCGATATAAACCGGTTCCCCATCATCGGCCTTCGCCGCATCACATAGCAGCTCTCTAATAACCGGGATGCGGAAGCACAGTTTTGCAAGCATATTCTGCTTTTCATCATCCGGAAGAGCGCAGTACAGGTCGGAAAACGGAGACGCCACGATCTCGATCCCCCTCCGTTCGCCTTTTACATCAGCGAGGTCGAGAAGCGTTGCTAGCTTTCCATGGTTCTCACCATATTTGATGTTTGCCGTAGCCTTTTTGCCTCTATCGCCAGTCAGGTAAATGCCGAGCTTCTCAAACGTGAGGGGCTCGCCAATCAGCGTGAGAATACGCACAGCAGCATCGAGGGCCTCTAGGTTGCTAAACTGTGGAATATTGGCAGCCGTAATCAACTCGCACGGTTGCAGACTACAAACGGCATGGAACACTTGCCTGAGGCTCGCTTCACGCAGCAGCGAGAACAGCTCCTTCGAAAGCCCCCCCCCCGGAACTCATTTCGCCAGCACTTGCCAACCAAACAATATCAAGGTTTTTGGCATAATAAGCTGCTAGAACTTCTTCAGTACTTGACTCCCCAGTGGCAAACCGTGCCCATGCATTTCGCTGGATATCGTCAACGTCCTTAGAAGGGGTACCAATAAACTGCCTTCCATACCAGCGAAGCATATTTCTTTCCTCAAATTTCAAATCAAAATAGCGTTTTGCGATTTCTGGATACTCTTGTTCAAATGAAGTCATTGCCGCATAAGCGGAGCAAAGCGTCCCCTTCGTTTTGTGGAGCGCTTGGTTTGCCTCGCAGAATTCTCGAAACGATTTCTTTTTGAAGAACTGCGGTTGGTTGCACCATCGGGCAATGGTGACATATAAGCCTCGTAAAGGAGACTCTTTGTATTTTTCATACCGCATGATATACGGTAGGCAGCCGTATTTCATTAGAATCGAGATGCGTTCGAACACATTGGCAATATCTTGCGCGTCCTGAGAATCATAGCCGCTCAAAACATACAGACGGGTACCCTTATCTGACCAAGTTCGCCAAATGCGCAGCTTTCTTTCTATGAGCTCACGGTCTTCGATGTGGTCGAAGGCGAAAATATAATCCCCGTGATAACGGCAGCCGGAAAGAGCTTTTGCCTTCGCATCGGTCATAAGACGCACGTCAAGACCTTGGCGAAACTGAAACGGCTTGCCCGTCTCACGAAGTTCATCCAAGATCTCTCGCCAACCGGGAAACGCAAAGAAATTATCATCCCAGAGATAAATGTAGGGCCTGTCTTCGTCTAGGAACTCAGAAACAGGCGAGTGCTTAAAGGCGTGATCGTACTTTTGGTTTACGCAGAAGCTGCACTTTCTAAAACAACCTCTCGTAGTAAAACCAATCGAGTAATCAAGGTAGTCAGCATATTGGCTACGCCTCCTGCCGGAAGCAAGCTGCTTTTCGACAAACGACTGATACAGGCTGTAATCGGGATGAAAATGCTCCACCTCATCCGGTAGGTTTTCTCCGCCGTCTTCATAAAAACCCGTACCGCCATAGACAACGTTTGGAAGGGCCAATAAGCCTTCCGGTATGTTCGTAAATGTGAAAACGCAAGAGATGAAAACGATATCGTAATCTGGGACTGCTTCAAACGCCTCGATCAGCTCGACGCTATGACCCCTCGCCTTGAAATATCCACTCAGTTTAAGAAGAACCAGGTTTGGATGGCGCGTGCCATGATCGATTAAATCGGCATCAACAAGACCAATACGTAGGTGGCTATTGCTTTTAACAAAATCGATAGCACACGATACTGGCCGGCTGGACAATCTGCTCCCCTTACACAATAAAGCTCTCAATTTGTGTGATCTAAAATAGCACTGAGGTTGTAGAAAATGTTGATCAATTCTGCTAGCGGCATTCTCGCCATTAGCATCTGCCTAGACGCGAGCAATTATCCGAGGCGAAAATAAAAACAGGACTTTATCGGAAAACGAATCAGTCGGGACGTCGCATCCGCACGTCATCGACGCGGGAATTCGAAGCTATCCAGCCAGCGGCAGAAGGATCGACCCTCTCAGCGACCCAACAGAGACTTGTGGAATATCTATCAAGCATCGCCGTCTCATTACGAAGTTCCTCCAGAACCAAACGCTCTTGATGGGAACATCTGTTGTGCAATCTATAGATTTCTGCAACGTTAGCCTCAAACTCAGCCCGCTTCGTCCCCGGTAAAACGGCATGCCGCCATTCGCCTGCGCGCGCAAGGCGCGCCATACCGTGGGCTCCAGGCGGCAAACAAGCATGAATCGCCATACATCAAATGTCAAAGCGGCGGCGACCCTGTCATAAGATGGCGCCTTTCCTTCATGGCCCAAACGAACTTTCGCAAGCTATAGCAACAGCAAGCTGAACATACGGCATAACGCCCTCCTACGCCGTGGCGCACACGCTGCCGAGCAGCTCGCGCAGAGGAGACCCAATGCCCTCCAGCAGTTCGGGCGCGATGATGGCAAAAACGGGAACCTCGCCGGCCCCCACGACGGCAGGCACCTTGCCCTCCGAGACAATACAGCCATAAGGCACAAAACCGTCTTCGCCGGCATCGAGCGCCGCCATGCGACGCGCGAGTTCGCGCGCAAAGCCGGCAGTATCGGCATCGCCGATCGCCAGGACAAAGTCCACGCCTTCGTCGGTCGCCAGGGCCACAGCTTCGTCGATCAGCTCGTCTCCCCCGTCGCCCTCAACCGAGCCGCAACGAAAAAGCACGCGCTCGAGCAGAGCTCGGTCAAGCGAACCGAGTGCCGCCGAGACAAGCTCATCGCGCGTATGCTTGTCTCCGCCCAGCACCACCAGCGCCTTGGTGCCGCCGTAGTGAGCGACCAATCGTCCACACCAGCGAGCCACGTCTCCATCCGCAACAAGGCGCGTCGGCATACCAAACCCATAGTTGACCATTATCCCCACAACCCTTCCGTGCTTTATGGTGGTATCGATCGTTAGGCTCATGCTACGAAGCGAGGTTTTCCGGGCTGTTTCGCGCTCTTTAGAGCTGCGTTAAAACCCGATACAACCGCCCGACCATACCTGCCAAAAAGGGACAGGTTTGTTTTGGTCGGTCAAGCGTTTTACCTACCAAAATAAACCTGTCCCTTTTTGGCAGGTTTTGACGATGTCCGGACGAGCGGGTATTATCGAACATGTATTCGATAAGAACATGTGTTTGATGGGAGGACGCGTGGGGGACGGGCGTCACACCTATATCTGCATCGACCTCAAGACGTTTTATGCCAGCGTCGAGTGCGTCGACCGCGGGCTCGATCCGCTCACCACCCACCTGGTCGTTGCCGACGAATCACGCGGGCGTACGACCATCTGCCTCGCCATTACCCAGGCCATGAAGGACCTCGGGATACACAACCGCTGCCGCCTGTTTGAGATTCCCGACGGCATCGACTACATCAAGGCCGTACCGCGCATGCAGCACTACATGGAGGTGTCGGCGCAGATCTACGGTATCTACCTGGAATACGTCAGTCCGCAAGACGTTCACGTCTACTCAATTGACGAGTGCTTTATCGACGTGACACCCTATCTAGAGCTCTACCATACCAATGCCAAAAGCTTTGCCTGCATGCTGCGCGATGAGGTCCTCGCGCGCACCGGCATCACGGCGACAGTCGGCATCGGCCCCAACCTATTCCAGGCCAAGGTGGCGCTCGACATTACCGCTAAGCACGTACCCAGCCGCATCGGCATACTCGACGACGAGACCTTTCGCAAGGAGATCTGGCCCCATCGCCCCATCACCGATATCTGGGGCATCGGCCCCGGCGTGGCAGCCCGCCTCGAAAAGTACGGGGCATACGATCTGATGGGCGTCGCCGCGCTCGACGAAAACCTGCTTTACGACGAACTCGGCGTCAATGCCGAGTATCTCATCGACCACGCCTTTGGGCGCGAGCCGACAACTATCGCCGATATTCAGGCCTATCGCCCGCAGGCAACTTCAACCACCACAGGACAAGTGCTCTCGAAGGGTTATGCCTACGAGCAGGCCTACACCGTCTTGCGCGAGATGGTCGATGCCGCCGTACTGGACTTGGTCGATAAGCACGTGGTCTGCGACAGCATCTCGCTCTTTGTGGGCTACGCGAGCGAGCGCGCCGACATACGCCGCCTCGACGCCAGCGGCACAGCGCAATATGTAGACGGATGCGGACATTTGCGTTCGAGCACGTCGAGCATCGAACCCGCCGCAACCGCCGGCCCCGAGCTCACACCCCGTGCACCCAAGCCCGTCCAGCGCGATGACGAACGACGCCGTCTGGTGCGCGAGGCACAGGCAATCGACGGCATCTTTGTGGGAGAGCATGGCGGCAAACCGCGTGGCGGCTATGCCGCGCTCTTTGCGCACTCTAACGCTTCGCGCAAGCTGCCCGAGCGCACCAATTCGTTTAAGAAGATCATGGGCCATTTCGATGAGCTCTGGGCGCAGACCGTCGATCCCAAACGACCGGTCAAGCGCATCAATTTGGGCTTTGGCAACCTCATGCCCGAGGAATTTGCCACCATCGATCTGTTTAGCGATGTTAAGGCCGACGAGCGCGAGCGTGACCTGGCCCGCGCCGTTCTGGCCGTGAAGGGCAAGTACGGCAAGAATGCCCTGGTCAAGGGATTAAGCTTTACCGCCGGCGCCACCGCACGCGAACGCAACGATCAGGTAGGAGGACACCGTGCCTAAGGCCCAACAACAGCCGATGCGGCCACCGACGCCTTTTGAACGCCTGGCGGACCCCGAGGGAAGACGTCGCGCCGCCGACCCCAAGCTCACCGCTAACGGTGCCGTTCGCGCCAACCGCGCCGCGCAGTTTATGCCCTTTGCCGCCCTCACGGGATACTACGAGCTCGTGCGCAAACAAGAAATCTCTGTTGAGCCCAAATGCGAACTCACGGAAGAAAAAGCCCTCGAGCTTTCGGAAAAGCTCGAGGGCCTCAAACGCGGCGACTTGGTACGTGTCACCTATTACGATACATACGGCTATCGTAGCCGAACCGGCATTCTCGACGAAGTGCTCCCCGCGTTCAAACTGCTCAAACTCCGAGACATCGCCATCGGCTTCGACGATATCCAAGACATCGAGCTGCGCGGCCGAGCCTAGGCGCAAGCGCACGCCCGGCCCTACGGCTTTATGACGTAATAGCCCGCATCCCTCACGGCAGCCTCAAGTACCTCACGATCGATCGGGTTTTTAGAACGGATGCACGCCGTGTGGTCTGTATACGTCACCGTGGCCCAAATGCCATCGAGAGCGTTGAGGGCGTTCGTCACATTTTGCGCGCAGCCGCCGCAGCTCATACCGCCAATAAGCAGCTCATCGCTATAGGGGTAGTGAGACACATCGGTGTCCGCGACCGCGACCCTCTTGACCTTCTTTCTGCCCGCCCCATCGCCGCAACAGCATTTGCCATGCGTCGATGCGACAATACGCCGGAATCCAAAGAATAAGCCGGCGGCAATTACGGCAAGCACAATGATGTTTGCAGTTTTCTGCTATGTCAGCCACATAAAGCAGCTACGAGATGTTGCCCAAAAACGCCTTGGTACGCTCGCTCTTGGGATGGTCGAAGACCTCGCTCGGCGTGCCCTCCTCCACGATAACGCCACCGTCCATAAAGACGACGCGGTCGGCGACGTCGCGGGCAAAGCCCATCTCGTGCGTCACCACGATCATCGTCATGCCGTCACGCGCAAGATCGCGCATGACACCCAGAACGTCGCGGACGAGCTCGGGGTCAAGCGCCGACGTAGCCTCGTCAAAGAGCATCACGTGCGGATTCATCGACAGGGCGCGGGCGATGGCCACGCGCTGCTGCTGGCCGCCCGAAAGCTGGCTCGGCATAAAATCGATGCGCTCGGCCAGACCGACCTTGGTCAGCTCCTCGACGGCAATCTTCTCGGCCTCTTCCTTGCTGCGCTTGAGCACCTTTTGTTGCGCAAGCATGACGTTCTTTTTGACCGACAGGTGCGGAAACAGATTGAACTGCTGAAACACCATGCCCAAGTGCGTACGCACCTTATTGAGGTCGACGCCCTTGGCGCACACATCCACGCCCTCGACGACAATCGAGCCGCTCGTGGGCTCCTCAAGACGGTTAATGCAGCGAAGCATCGTCGACTTACCCGAGCCCGAGGGGCCCAGGACCACGACGACCTCACCCTTGTGCACATCCAGATCGATGTCGCGCAGGACCACGTTATCGCCAAAGGCCTTCTGGAGATTCTTGATGCTGACGACGACCTCGTTCGAGTTATTGGTTTCGCTCATAATAGAACCTCCTTACAGACCTGCAATATGATCGGCGGGTGTCGCGACAACCTGTCCGGCGCTCTTGGTGGGACGCTTCTTTTTGGTTTCGGCCGTCCCCAGAAGTCTCGCCTCAAGACCGCTCACCAAGCGCGCAAGCGGCAGGGTAATGACCAGATAGAACAGGGCGGCAACCACATACGGCGTGATGGAGCCCGTCGTCGCCACGATGGTGCGGGCATTCATGACGATCTCGACCACGCCCACGGCGGCGAGCAGCGACGTATCCTTGTAAAGCAGGATAAACTCGCTGGTCAGCGTAGGCAGGACATTGCGGAACGTCTGCGGAATCATAACGTAGAGCAACGTCTGGAAGGCATTCATGCCCAGCGAGCGGGCAGCCTCGTTTTGGCCCTTGGGAATCGACTGAATACCGGCACGGAAGATCTCGCACAGGTACGCAGACGAGTTCATGGCCATGACGATAACGCCCAAGACGTAGTCGTCCACCTTGACGCCGGCAAGTGGCAGGCCAAAGAACGCGATATAGATCTGCAGGAACGCCGGCGTACCGCGGATGATATTCACGTAGATGCCGGCAAGACAGCGCAGGATGCGCGACTTGGAGATGCGCATGAGCGACAAGGCAAAGCCAAAGGGGATTGCCAGCGGAAACGCCACAAGCACGATCGAGAGCGACATAAGGAAGCCCTTAAATACGACCGGCAGGCTCTGGACCAAAATGACCGGGTTCAAGAACAGGCGCAGGAACATATTGGAATTCCAAGCCTCGACCCACGGCTGTTCCTTAAGATCGGCCTGGAAGTTATCGAAGGCCGTCACGCCCTTAATCTCGACGGAAGGAATCTTGGAAATCTTCTTGGTCGAACCGTCGGCGAGCGTATAGGCGCCGCTAAAGGCCTCGTCGCCGCCTTCGACGGGGAAGGTCACGCCGTACACCTCGACACGGAAAAAGCCGCCGGCAGGCGCCGTCTCGCCAAAGTCAATCTTGAGCGTCTGGCCATCAGCCGTGCACGTGGGCTTCATGGGTGTGCGATCCATGAGGTCCTCGCCCGAGAGCATCGTCAATCGCGTGTCATCGGTACCAAACGTCGTGCCGTCGACAAACGTCAGCGAAAGACCGCTCAGCTCCTCGTCGGCATCGGCCTGGACCTCCCAGGTAATGCGCGTCTCGGTACCGCCGACCACAGCGCTGCCCGAACCGGTGTTGGGTCGGGCGGTAATCTTTGCGGTCTCAAGCGCCTGGGCGGTCGTGGGCGCATATGCCCACACACACACCAGCGCGAGCGCCACGGCCATGACGCAGACTAGCTTTTGGAGCAAGGCGGGCAGTGGAAAACGCTGCTCCGCGGCCCCTTTGTTCAGTCGAGACAAGGTGGCTCCTATCGTAGAAGTTGCCGGCAAATAGAGACGGAAACACTCTCCGTCGAGAGAAGCGCAAAGGCCCTCTCCGCTAAACGGAAAGGGCCCACACGCAATCAAGTATCTGTTTACTTGATGTTGTACTTAGCCATGAGGGCGTCAACGGTACCGTCGTCGGTCAGGTCCTTGATGGCCTGGTTGATGTCGTCCTTGAGCTTGGTGTTGCCCTGGTTGATGGCGATGGCATACTCCTCGCCGGTGCTAATCTGCTTAATGGTCTGGCAGGTGTTGAACTGCTCGGCGGTCAGCTGGCTGGCAACGGAGCGGTTGGTGACTACGGCGTCGCCCTTATCGGACTGCAGGGCGCTGAAGCACTCGGTGGCGTCCTTGTAGGGGACAATCTTGGCCTTGGGGAAGTTCTCCTGGGCAAAGGACTCGGCGGTCGAGCCAGACTGGACGATGATGGTAGCATCGGCGTTGTTGAGCTTCTCGCTGTAGTTGTCGGCCGTGATGTCGGTGTTATCGACCTTGGTCACGATAGCCTGATCGTCCATGTAGTAGGAATCGGAGAAAGTGACTTCCTTCTCACGCTCGGGCGTGTCGGTGATAGCCGCGATGGAAACGTCATATTTGGCGCCCGAAGCGACGCCCGGAACCAGCGTGTCAAAGTCGTTGTTGACATACTCGACATCCAGGCCCAGCTTGTCGCCGATAGCCTTGATGAGCTCAAGGTCAAAGCCCTGATAATCGCCGTTGTCATCCTTGTACTCAAACGGAGCGTACTCGGCAGAGGTGCCGACGGTCAGCGTACCGTCCTTGACGAGCGCGTACTCCTTGGAGCCGTCGACCTTCTCGACCTTAGCGTCGTCAGAGCTGCTGGAACCGGCATTAGAACCAGAGGTGGCGTTGGACGAGCCGCAGCCCGTCAGAGCGAGGGCGAGCGCCATGGCGCCCGTGGCGGCAAATGCGCCAAGCTTCTTCAGCTTCATAATCAGTCTCCTTCCAATGACCCCACGTGATTCAGAGGTCTGCAAAAACTGAGGATTATTATGCACCCGCTTGGAAGAATCTGCAATTAGAAAACTGATTGAAACAAACCCATAACGTGAATGGAGCGTCCCACTTTATGGCAGCCATTACTGCTGCAATGACCTTAACAGTTTGATTTCAGCCGCATAACCTGCAAGTTCGTTCGGTGTCTCCAAAATGAATGGCAATGCGCGCAAGCGGCCATTCGATACAATATTCTGTATAACCTGCATACCGCCGCCAAACTCTTCACTACCCAGGTAGCCCTTGCCGATGCACTCATGCCGGTCCTTATGGGCACCGCGGGGATTCTTGGAGTCATTGATGTGCACGGCGCGCAGGCGCTCGATACCCACCACACGATCGAACTCGTCAAGCACACCGTCAAGATCGCGGACGATGTCATAGCCGGCGTCATTCACATGGCAGGTATCTAGGCAAACGCCCAACTTGGCCGACAGCTCGGGGCGCTTGTCGGCAACGCCCTCGATGATGAGCGCCAGCTCCTCAAAGCTGCGGCCCACCTCGGTGCCCTTGCCCGCCATGGTCTCGAGCAATACCGTCGTCTGCTGTCCCTCAAACATCACCTGGCACAGCGTGTCGACAATCATCTGAATGCCGGCGTCTGCCCCCTGTCCCACATGCGCACCGGGGTGAAAATTGTAGTAGTTGCCGGGCAGTGCTTCCAGACGCTGCAAATCTTCCGCCATAGCCTCCAGGGCAAACTCGCGCGCCCGCTCTTTGGCCGAGCAGGGGTTATAGGTATACGGAGCATGGGCCACGAGGGGACCAAAATCGTTTTGTTCCATAAGCTCGCGCAGGGCCGCCACGTCATCCATGTCAAGGTCTTTCGCCTTGCCGCCGCGCGGGTTGCGCGTAAAGAATGCAAAGGTATTGGCGCCAATGGATAGCGCCGTCTCCCCCATCGCCCGATAGCCCTTCGTCGTGGATAGGTGACACCCAATCGTCAGCATCCCCAGCTCCCCCTCATCAGTTACGGTGAAATAGTTCCTGTTGATGCCTTATTCTGCCGCAAACAGGAACTATTCCACCGCAAGTTATAAAAGGGTCATGAGGAGCGCGTTTTGCCGAAGGCCTTAAGCGCCGCCGTCACGGGGCCAGGCTGGAAACGTCGGCGCACATCGTCAAGACACTCGGGGATATCGATGTGCTGTGGGCAGCGGCGTGCGCATTTGCCGCACTTGACGCAATTGCTCACCAACTTGGGATCGCTTGTGCGCACCGCGCTCGCCGTAAAGTACTGCGATAGACCCGTAAACCAGCTGTGCGCATAGCTTGCGTTGTAGGCGGCAAAACATCCAGGAATATTGATGCCTTTAGGACACGGCATGCAGTAACCGCATCCCGTGCAGGGCACGCGATTCGATTTTTCAAACTCCGTCAGCACGTGCGCGATGGCATCGAGCTGAGTAGCTGTCATCGAATCCGGCAGGGCCCGATCGGCCAACGCCGCGTTCTCATCCACCTGCGCGGTATCGGTCATACCCGAAAGCAGCATCGTCACCTGAGGATGATTCCACACCCACGAAAGGCCCCAAGCAGCCGGCGTCTTCAGGTACGGATCGCGTACGTCATCGAGCACGGCGCGGGCCCGCGGAGGCAGCTTGCCCGCCAGGCGTCCACCCAAAAGCGGTTCCATTACAAACACCGCGAGCCCGCGCTCGGCGGCTGCCATGAGTCCAGCCGTTCCCGCTTGGTAGCGCTCTCCAGCGTAGTTGTACTGGATCTGGCAAAAGTCCCAGTCATACGCGTCAAGCATCGTCAGGAAATCCGCCGCACTGCCGTGGTACGAAAAACCTATCTGGCGAATACGCCCCGAAGCCTTTTGGCGCGCAATCCAGTCCTCGATGCCCAGTGCCACCACGCGCCCCCACTGGGCGGGCGAGGTGATGTTGTGCATGAGGTAATAGTCGATATGGCCGGTCCGCAGCCGACGCAGTTGCTCATCGAAGATGCGGTCGAAATCATCCGCGCACTTGCACGAGGCGTGCGGCAACTTCGTCGCCAGCAACACCCGGTCACGCAGCCCCAAGCGCTCAAGCGAGGCGCCCACGCACGCCTCGTTACCGGGATAGAGATACGCGGTATCCAGATAATTAATCCCCTGCTCCACCGCACGGGAAATGATAGTATCGGCTGTCTTCGCATCCGGACGTCCCGGCGCACCAGGAAATCTCATGCAGCCCAGACCGAGAGCGGATATTCGGTTACCACTTTTGGGGTCAACGCGGTATTGCACGGCCCCTCCCTTCGCCATCAGCGCCCCGGCAAAGCGAAACACAATGGTCACGCGGCCGAAACATCGTGGAATCGCAATCGAGAACGTATCGTAACGCAGCAGAAATCGAGCTGTCACGGCACCGCTTTAACATCAGCAAAAAGCCCGATGAAAGGAGGCGAGCGTGACCACACGCGAGGACGCCTACCCCTACCCCGGCGAGCAGTACATCCTCTCGGTTGACCGATATCAGATTGAGGTCATGGACCATCTGGACGAGCTTCCTGCCACAGGCGCCGTCATCTTCTGCACCTTCCCCAAGGTGCGCGATGGCGTTGGATATCCCGCGCGCGTTTTTGCCATCTGCCCCGCGGCATAAGTTCCCATGCATTTGTTCTTCTAAATTCAGCCTCCGGTGTACGCCACATGCCCCAGCGGCATACAATCCATCAGGCGCCCCATATGCGGGCGCCTTTTATATGGGGAGATGATTCACATGCAGATCAACAAGGTCGCCTTTATCGGCAAGGGCGGCGTCGGCCTGCTCTACGGCAGCATGATTGCCAAGACCCTCGGCAACGATGCCGTCGAATACGTCATGGATGACGCGCGTTTCGAGCGCCACGTGGGCGATGCGCTCACCGTCAACGGAAAGCCCTGCACGCTCAAGTCCGTCCGCGCCAGCGAGGCAACGCCCGCCGATCTGGTCATTCTCACGGTCAAGACGACGGGGCTCAACCAAGCACTCAAGACTATGGAGCGCGTCGTGGGACCCAACACGCTCATCGCCTCGCTGTGCAACGGCATTACGAGCGAGCAAAAAATAGCCGAGCGCTTTGGCTGGAAGCACACCGTCCTGGGCATCTGCCAGGGCATGGACGCCGTATTCCTTAACGGCGCGCTTACCTTTACCAATGCGGGCGAGATTCGCTTTGGCGCGGCAGCAGGCACCGAGCCCGCAACCGTCACCGCCATCGATGAGCTCTACACGCGCTGCGGCATCGCCCATACCGTCGAGAGCGACATTGCGCACCGCATGTGGGCCAAACTCATGCTCAACGATGGCATCAACCAGACCTGCATGGCCTACGGCGGCACGTACGGGAGCGCCACGGAACAGGACTCCGAGCAGCGTCGCTGCTTTGTTTCCGCCATGCGCGAGACACTTGCGGTCGCCAACGCCGAGGGCGTTGAGCTGACCGAGGCAGACCTGACGCAGATGGTGCACCTCATCGAGGGAATCGATCCCGCCGGCATGCCCTCGATGGCGCAGGACCGCATCGCACAACGTAAAACCGAAGTCGATGAGTTCGCGGGCACCATCTGCCGCCTGGCCGCCAAACACGATATCCAAGTGCCGCAAAACGATTGGCTCTACCAGAGGATTCGCGAAATAGAAAGCAGCTGGTAGCCTCGTCCGCACGGCGACGCGCGCAATGCAAGCAGACAGGCCTTCGCGAGGATCCCATCGCTCGCGAAGGCCTGTCGCATTTAGGCCGAGGCTAAAACTGAGGCTCGTTTTGCGACTCCGGGGCCTCGTCCTCGTCATCGCGGCAAAGCACCACGCCGGCGCTTCCCAACAGCGCCGCTGCAATCAAGGCGCTCACAACCACAGGAGCGGCACCCGTAGTGGACTGCAAGCCGGCAACTAACGCCGCCGTCGGACCAAGACATCCGATCAAAAGGGCAACGACGGCAATAGCGACATCTCGAGCGTTCATGGGATCACTTCCTCCACGAGAAAGACCTTGTTTCTCATGACTTAGTGTGCCCCGCGCCCATATGCCCAACGTAGTGCCATGGTAAGGGCTCTGTTAACCCAAATGCATATAAAAACGGGCGCCCCTACATTGCCCGAAAGCTCGGTAAAGACGCCCGTCCATCATGTGCAATCGATGCCGACAGATTACCAACCGGTGTAGTAATCGGTAGTTCCGGCTGCGCAACCCGAATCGTAGACCTTGCACTCGCCCTTAGAGCCCGTAAAGGTCGAGCCCTGGGACTTATCGCTCGCAGCCACCACGTAGTAGCCGTCGGAATCACGCCAAAAGCCCTCGGAATCCAGCGTCCACTCACCCGTGCGGTGGTGATACAGCACGTTGCTGCTGTAATAGGTCTCGCGACGACCGTTGTAGTTATTGACGCCGCTCGAGCGCGTCAGGCCCGAGCCGTTCGCGTAATACGCAGCAGACGCGTAAGACGAGCCGGAGCCGGCGTTGTAATACGAAGCCTGAACGGCCTCGGCAGCTTCTGCCTCGACGGCCGCAGCCTCGAGCGCCTCGCGCTTAGCATCCTCGAGCGTGGAGCGAAGCTCGTCGAGCTCGGCCGACTTCGCGTCGACCTCCTCCATCGTCAAAAGACTGCCCGCACCGTCGATACAACCCTGCAGTACAGCGCGCTCGTCATCGGTGGCATAGTCACCGTACATGTTCATGATGATCTGCGCGCGGACCTCTAGGGAATCGCGCTTGGCCCCCATCGAGACGTTCCACTCCTGCATGGAGCCAAAGCCGTCGCTACGATAGTCGACGGGCTGCATCAGGGTCGCCTCGGACGGCGTGGATCCGACCGCGTCGGACAGTGTTGCCGCGTAGGCATCGGTTACGCCGGCACCCACTAAAAGCGCCACGGCAAGCGTGGCAGAAAGGGCGGCGGCCTTCGGTTTTCGTGAATCGATCCTCATGTAGCTGGAAACCTCCGTAGTGAGTTTTTGCTGCGTTTAAGCTGCGTGTGATTCGATCGCGCTGCATAGTACCCCGAGTAAATCGCGACCTGCGGTTTTTCTCAAAAGGTGCACGTCATTTGCGTAAAACTCACATCCTCTCAACAGGAGTTTTCCACAACTCGCATGCATAAAGCATGCCAAAAACCCTGTAATAGCGCCCTTCCTATGCAAAAAAGGCGCCTGCGCAACCATTGTTCGCGCAGGCGCCTTGAGCAGGCATTTTATGCAGTTATACCTATCGAGTCGCAAGGGGCCCTTGCACAAGTCGCCTTACTCGTCCAGCGCGGCAAAGGCCTGCTTCAGATCCCAAATGATGTCCTCGGCGTTCTCGGTACCAATGGAAAGACGGATTGTAGAGGGCGTAATGTTCTGCTCGGCAAGCTCCTCGGAAGAGAGCTGGGAGTGCGTGGTGGTAGCCGGGTGCACGACGAGCGACTTGACGTCGGCCACGTTGGCGAGCAGCGAGAACACCTGCAGGTGGTCGATGAACTTCCAAGCAGCCTCCTGGCCGCCCTTGATCTCGAAGGTGAAGATCGAGGCGCCGCCACGGGGGAAATACTTCTGGTACAGCTCATGGTCGGGGTGCTCGGGCAGGCTCGGGTGGTTCACCTTGGCAACATGGCCGTCACCGATCAGGAACTCAACGACCTTCTTGGTGTTCTCGACATGGCGGTCAACGCGTAGCGACAGGGTCTCGGTGCCCTGGAGCAGGACCCAGGCGTTAAACGGGCTAATGCAGGCGCCCTCGTCACGCAGCAAGATAGCACGGACATAGGTCGCGAAGGCAGCGGGGCCGGCGGCCTCGGTAAACGAGACGCCATGGTAGGAGGGATTGGGCTCGGCGATCTGCGCATACTTGCCGCTCGCCTTCCAGTCAAAGTTGCCGCCATCGATAATCACGCCGCCCAACGAGGTGCCGTGGCCGCCAATAAACTTAGTTGCAGAGTGAACGACGATGTTGGCGCCGTGCTCCAGCGGACGGAACAGATACGGGGTGCCGAAGGTGTTATCGACAACAACCGGAAGACCATGCTTCTTAGCGACCTCGGAGATAGCGTCGATGTTGGGGATATCGGAGTTGGGGTTACCGAGCGTCTCGAGGTAAATGACCGTGGTGTTGTCCCTGATGGCACCCTCGACCTCGTCCAAGTTGTGGGCATCGACGAAGGTGGTCTCGACACCAAACTGGGAGAGCGTGTGCTCCAGCAGGTTGTAGGAACCACCGTAGATGGTCTTTTGGGCCACCACATGGTCGCCGGCCTGAGCGAGGGCCTGCAAGGTATAGGTGATGGCGGCGGCGCCAGAGGCGACGGCAAGACCTGCAACGCCGCCCTCGAGCGCGGCGATGCGATCCTCAAAGACGCCCTGGGTGGAGTTGGTCAGACGACCGTAGATGTTACCGGCGTCGGCAAGGCCAAAACGGTCAGCAGCGTGCTGGGAGTTGCGGAACACATAGCTCGTGGTCTGGTAGATAGGCACGGCGCGGGAATCAGATGCGGGGTCGGCGCTCTCCTGGCCAACGTGCAGCTGCAGGGTGTCGAAACCAAAGGTGTGCTCGGGGTTGTTGATAAACTGGCTCATGATGATCTCCTTGATCAAACAAAAGTAATAAGAGTAAGAGAAGTAAGCCGCTGTCTCCTGATCACGCCGACGGGCGCAAGCAGGAGCCCGGCATTCGTCTTAGTAAGCAGTTCATATGCGGTCCTCCTTTTGACATCCCGTTCTCGTGGTCGGCTTAATTACCTACCGCCTTTGTGTGTTTTGAATAGTACGAGCATTGTTTCGCGCGGTCAATCACTTAAAAGCGCTAACCTGTTATCGGGTTTTTAGATAGCTATCGAAAGGACGGGTGCCGATGACCCTCCAGCAGCTTCGTTTTCTTATCGCCGTGGCAGAATCCGGCTCAATTAACGCCGCAGCTCAGCGCCTCTATACCGCGCAATCCAATATCTCCAACGCCGTCAAAAGCCTAGAGCAGGAGCTCCGCCTGGAAATCTTTACGCGCTCCAGCCGCGGCGTCACACTCACCAACGACGGCACCGAGCTGTTAGGCTATGCGCGCCAGGTCGTAGAGCAGGCCGATATGCTCGAGGCCCGCTACGAGGACGGCGGCACACCCCAGGCACGCCTTGCCGTCTCGGCCCAGCACTACGCTTTTTCGGTCGAGGCCTTTGTCAACGTCGTCGAGCGCTGCCGCGACAGTAAGTTCGAGTTCATCATGCGCGAGACCACCACGTCACAGATCATCGACGACGTCCGCGCATTTCGCAGCGATATCGGCATTCTGTATCTGGATGACTTTAACGCCCGCGTCCTGCAGAAGGCCTTCGCCGACGCCCGCGCAAGCTTCCATCCCCTCTTCGATGCAACGGTCCACGTCTTCGTTAGCGAGCGCCATCCGCTCGCACGCCGCCCCCAGCTATCGCTTGCCGACCTTACGCCCTATACGCGCTACAGCTTTGAGCAGGGGACCTCAAACTCCTTCTATTACGCCGAAGAGCCGTTTAGCTATATCCCCTGCGACCGCAACATCCGCGTGTCCGACCGTGGCACGCTCACCAATCTGCTCATCACGTCGAACGGTTACACTTTGTCGACCGGTGTCCTCTCCAATGAAATGAAATGGGGCATGGCATCGATCCCGTTGGCAGACGCCCCAACGATGCGCGTGGGCTACATCATGCACGATGAGCGCAAGCCCTCTCCCCTGCTGCGGCAATACCTCGACGAACTCGAACGCATCATCCACGAAAACCAACCATTTGGGGACGGGATAGAAATGGCAGATTTAAAAGCCCTCTAGCTCTTGACAATTCAGGTCGCCCATCTTTCTTGGCGACAACGTCTCCACCATCCTTGTGGAGCGGCGCGCCTCGCATAAAACAGGATGGACCGGCGATACAATAGACAGCCGCAAGAGAGGAACTCGACGAAAGGAAGTCTGTGAAGGTCATCATCTATACCGACGGCTCGGCTCGATCCAATCCGGGACGCGGTGGCTACGGCGCCGTGCTCAAATACACCAACCCCGCCGGCAAGACCTTCACCTCCGAGCTTTCGCGTGGCTACGCCAAGACCACCAACAACCGCATGGAGCTCATGGCGGTCATCGTGGCGCTCGAGGCGCTCAACCGTCCCTGCGAGGTCGAGGTCCACTCCGACTCGCAGTACGTCGTCAACGCCTTTAACAGGCACTGGATCGACGGCTGGAAAAAGCGCGGGTGGAAAACTGCCAACAAGCAGCCCGTTAAGAACCGCGACCTGTGGGAGCGCCTGCTTGCCGCAAAGAGCAAGCATAAGGTGGAGTTCATCTGGGTTAAGGGGCATGCCGGCCACGAGCTCAACGAGCGCTGCGACGAGCTCGCCACCACCGCGGCCGATGGAGCCAACCTCGATATCGACACCGGCTTTAACGAGAGCGACCTGTAATAGCGTTTTCGCGCAGCTTTATATCCCCACGCGCTACACTCATCCTGTAGACCAAAACAACGCAAGGGGGACGTATGCTGCGCATCGCGACCATCGGCACATCCATGATCACCGACGACTTTATCCAGGTCGTCAATGCCAACGACCAGGCTGTATTCGTAGGCACGCTCTCGCGCAACGCCGAGCGCGGCGCCGCCTTTACTGCCGAGCACGGCGGCGAGCGAAACTTTACTTCACTTGATGAGCTTGCAGCAGCCGCCGACGTCGACGCCGTCTATATCGGCAGCCCAAACGCACTTCACTACGAGCAGGCCCTTGCCTGCATCGCCAGCGGCAAGCACGTCATCGTCGAGAAGCCCTTCTGCGCCACCGAAGCACAGGCACTGGAAGTCTTCCGCGCCGCCGAGACAGCAGGTGTCGTGGCCCTCGAGGCCATGCGTCCCCTCCACGATCCCGCCTTCCACGCCATCGAGGACGCCCTGGGCGAGATTGCGCCCATTCGTCGCGCCTCATTGCGCTTTGGCAAGTATTCTTCGCGCTACAACGAAGTTCTCGCGGGGCGCGCCACCAACATCTTCGACTGCCACATGGCCTCGGGCTCCCTCATGGATATTGGCGTCTACACCGTCGAGCCCATGGTCGAGATCTTCGGCATGCCCTCCGGCCTTACGAGCATGGCTACTCTGCTCGACCCCACCACGCAAGAGCTCACCCATGGCCCCATCGATGGCTGCGGTTCCATCCTCGCCAGCTACGGCGGTGGCCGTATCTCCGTCGAGCTCGCGCACTCCAAAATTACGAATGACCTACTGCCCTCGCAGATCGAAGGCGAGCGTGGCACTATCCAGATTGACCATCTGTCCACGCCCCGCAACGTCCGTATCGACTATCGCGGCGATGTCGTACGCGGCTCGGCGACCGAGGCGCCGCGCGAACAGAGCGACAACGGCCGCGCGCTCGACCTGCCCAAATCGAGCAACACCATGGAATACGAACTCGCAGACTTTATCACCGCCATCGGCGGCATCGATAACGTCAAGGAAGAGATTTGGGAGACCCCGGCGGGACGTCACGAGCTTGGCCACTATCGCGATGTCACGCTTGTCTCGCTGCGCATCATGGATGCCGTGCGCCAACAGGCCGGCATTACCTTCCCCGCCGATTCTGTCAAGCAGGCCTAGCGATGGGCTTCTTCGATACGTTCTTCTCCAGCGTCACCGGCGGCAGTCGAGAGCCTCAAAAACCATCAAACGTCGAGCTCGAGCTGCGCCGCAGGCTTACTGTGCTCGCAAGCGACGAGGCCACTCAAGACACTCCCCTGCGCTATTTCCTGCGCTGGGAGGGACAGGTCCAAGGCGTTGGTTTTCGCTTTACCAACACCAACCTCGCGCAGGCACGCGCACTCACCGGCTGGGTGCGTAACATGGAAGACGGCTCAGTCGAGATGGAGATACAGGGAGCTCCGGCAAACATCCTATCTCATCTCGAGGCGCTTCATGCCTCCTACGAGCGCATGGGAACGCGTTTTCGCCTCGTAGACGCCCAGGTCCGAGCCCCACTTGCCAATGAAGACGGTTTCACTCCTCATTATTAGTATTGTGTGCTAAATACGGTATCATTTACCTACGACCGTTAATAGAAAAGAGGCGAGGCGCATGGCGGTGCAAAGAAGGAATACCAGGCAGCGAAAGCTAGTTCTTGATGCCGTGCGCCAAAGCTACAACCATCCCACCGCCGAAGAGATCTACAACGCTGTGCGTGAACAGGATGACAAAATCAGCCGCGGTACGGTCTACCGCAACCTCAATCTCTTGGCCGATGCCGGGGAGATTCTCTCGATTAAAACGCCGGGCGGCAGCCGCTTCGATCGTGCCATCGAGCCGCATGCGCATATCATCTGCACCTCGTGTGGCCGCGTCATCGATGTGCCGCTCCCCTTCAATACCCAGCTCGACGCCAGGGCATCCGAACAAATCGGATGGAGCGTCAGCTCGCACTACACCATCTTCGAGGGCCTCTGCCCCAACTGTAGGTAGATTTTGGGGCATGCCTTAAAATCAACTTTTCACCGATTGCGGCAAAAGAAAGATTTCCAGGCATGTCCCAAATGTCTACTCAGCAAGTAGGCGACGCAGCTCTTCTTCGACCGTGCGCACGTAACGGACGCGGTCGTTGATACCGCGCATACTGGGATTGCAGCTCTCCATCAGATAGGGATGGCCCACCACGTTGAGCATGTCGCGGTCGTTTTCATTATCGCCAAACGCCATCATTTCGTTAGGTGAGATCCCCAGCGCACGACCATAATCGGCAAGCGCGGACCCCTTGCCCGAATCAAAGCCGATAAAGTCGGTCCATTCGGTTCCCGACGTCATCACATCGACCCGGTCGCCAAAGCGACGGACGAAATACTCCAGCGCCGCCGGCTGCTCTGTCTCGGGCGTTTGAAACGCGATCTTAATGACGTCCTCGTCGATGTCCTCGGGACGTTCGACCACCGCCACATCGCAATGGACCTCGTAGCGCAAATGGTCGACGAATGCATCGTTGCCGCTTATGGTGTAGAGGTGCCCCTCGCAGGAAAGGGTCACGTCGGCATGGGGATACGCAACCACGGCATTCGCGATATCCATAGCAAGGTTACGCTCCATGGAACGCTTGACAACGGCACGCCCCTCGCTCATCACGAGGGCTCCGTTTTCGCATACATAGGCGAGCTCATCGGCCACCGGGGCAAACAGATAGCGCAAGCTCGCATATTGACGGCCGCTCGCCGGCATAAACACGATGCCACGACGATGCAGCTCATCGATAAGCTCAAAGGCCTCGGAACGCGGCTCGCACTCCCCCGGATGCAGCAACGTGCCGTCCAAATCGCATGCAATCAGCTTGATTCCCTCAAGACCCATATGCTTTCCCCCACAGTACCTCATCAACAGCAAGACGGACTTTGAATAGCTGCCTCTCAAAGTCCGTCTTGCTCATACGGACGTTAACCGCGCGCCTTTTTTACGATCGTAAAGTCGGGAGCCATGCTCACAACGGCATACGCCGCACTCGACGCAAAACGCCGGTCCGTATCGAGTTCACGGGTAACCACCGAGAGCCGAACACCCTCGACACCCCGGAGCATGCGGCCCAAAACAGGCTGCACCGGCGTATACATGCGCACGGTATGCTCGTCCGAATCGCCTCGGAAAAGCGGCGCGTGCATATTGCCGATCTCCCAGCACGCATGCGCGAGCGCAATCGGATCCATGCGGTCGACTTCGACCAAATAAACCTCGGCGCTGCGCAGGCGCACGACAACCGCCACGGGCACCATGCCCGAACGGTCGATGGCGAGCACGTCGCCGTCGGCAAGACGACTGCCGTCGGCAGTATCCAGCCGAACATCGACCGTGCGCCCCAGCTCCGTCACGCCCGCAAACGCGCATACATCAGCCTGGTCCCAATCGAGCAGCAGCTCGTCAACTTCAAAGATGCCACCCAGCTCCCGACGAAGCAGGAGTTCATAGGACGGATCGTTGAGATTTCCCAAGCATGTCGTCGAAACCAAGCGTTCAGGCATACTCTAACCCTCGACCTCGACGAGCTCGATATCAAAGTTGAGATCCTTGCCGGCCAGTTCGTGGTTAGCATCGAGCGTCACGGCCTCGGGCGTCACATCGATGACAACGGCAGGGACAGGCATGCCGCTCGGCGTGGACAGGAAGAGCTTCATGCCCTTCTCGATCTGCTCGATGTTGGGAACCTGCTCGGCCGGGAAGGTGATAACCATCTCGGGATTGTGCTCGCCGTAGGCATCGGCAGCAGGAATGTGCACGGACTTCTTCTCGCCCACCTGCATGTCGACAACGGCGGCATCGAAGCCCTTGATCATCTGACCGGCACCGCAGGTGAACTCCAGCGGCTCGCCGCGATCGTAGGAGCTATCGAACTGCGTGCCGTCGTCGAGCGTGCCGCGATAATGGGTCTTGACCTTCTTGCCCTGGTTGGACATGGAAACCTCCGTGATAAGGGCGGCACACAACGCGGGCCGCCATGAACGTATGGCGCTAACTATACCCTAGTCATACAATTCGAAGACAGTTTGCAAAGAAACGCTGCAACCGGAGGAACCATGGCATATCCCGTATTTGACTTGCACTGCGACACCGCCGACCGCATCGGCTGGGCCACACTCGATCTCGACCTGAGCTTTACCGCCGGCACCGACGGTTATTTCCCCGGCGACGAGACGCATCCGCAAGATTTCGACCTCATCGAGGGCAATGCCTGCGCCATCTCGCTCGCAAAGATCGGCAACACGCCGTGGGCACAGTGCTTCGCCACGTTTATCCCCGACGAGATTCCCTCCGCCCACGCCGCGCGCTTCCAGGCGCAGATCATGGCGCATATGAGCGGCCAGGCAATGCTCAACCACGACCGCATGGTCAACGTGCGCAGCGCCGCTGACATTCGCCACGCGCTCAAGGACGGCAAGGTCGCCTGCATCCACACCATCGAAAACGCCACGTTCTTTGCCGAGGACCCCGCGCTGATCGAGGTGCTCAAGAGCTTGGGCGTACTCATGTCGTCACTCAGCTGGAACGCGCAGGGGCCGCTCGCGAGCGGACACGATACCCACGCCGGCCTCACCGCCGCCGGTATCGAGGCACTTACGCAGATGGAGCACGCCGGCATGGTGCTTGACGTCTCCCATCTCAACGATGAGTGCTTTGACGAGGTCGCCGCCCGCGCCACGCGTCCCTTCGTCGCCAGCCACTCCAACTCCCGTGCGGTTTGCGGCGCCAAACGCAACCTTACCGACGACCAGTTCCGCACCATTCGCGACATGGGTGGCATCGTCGGCCTCAACTACTGCAGCGAGTTCCTTTCCAACGACGCAACCGACAAGACCGCCGCAGACGTCACCTTCGATCAGCTAGCGGCACATATCGAGCACTGGCTCGACCTGGGCGGCGAGGACGTCATCGCGCTCGGCGGCGACTGGGACGGCGCCACGGTGCCCGCTTTCCTCTCCGATGCCAGCAAGATGCCCGAGTTCCAGAACATGCTCTCCAAGCATTTTGGCAAGACCGTGATGCAAAAGCTCTGCAGCGACAACGCGCTTGCCTTCTTTGAGCGTTATTAATTTCACATCCCTTGAGCGGGCCGGCATGCCGAACGGTCGACATACCGGCCCGTCCCCAATCTGAAGGACCGCTTTTGACGCAGCAGTTTACGATTTCCGTATCCCGACCGGATGGGATGCCCATCCCCGTCGTCGTTACCAAAAAGCGTGTCAAGAACTTCAACCTACGCGTCACATCGAGCGGTGAGGTCCACGCAAGCGCACCGCTCGGCGCCAGCCGTGAGCGTATCGAAGCATTTGTGAAGCGCAACAGCGCCTGGATTATCAGCCAACTTGCCCAGCGCGAGCAACGTCAGGCGACGGCGCAAGAGCCGCTCAGCCCCTCGTCCATCATTGCGCTTTGGGGCAAGCCCATCACGGTACAAGATGCGCTCGATCACAACTTTGCATCACCCGCACCGCGACCCAAACAGGCCACCTTCGCAAGTTTTATGGGTACCGACGAGCCAGACGAACACCCACAGGCCAAGGGGCACGCAATCCTCGACGGCCTAACGCCCGATGAGCTCCAAGCCCGCATCGACCAGCTCTATACATCCGAGGTCACCACGGCGCTGCGCGATATGGTGCGCACATACGAAATCGCAATGGGTGTCGTCGCTTCCCGCGCTTCCGTGCGCAGCATGAAAACGCGCTGGGGCTCGTGTACGCCCAAAACCGGTGCCATTCGCATCGCACGCGAGCTTGCCGCCTACCCCGTCGAGTGCCTTGACATGGTTGTCGCCCACGAGCTCGTCCACTTGCTCGAGCCAAGCCACAATCAGCGGTTTCACGCCCTGCTCGACACGTACTGCCCCAACAATAGAGCTCTGTCGCAGCGGCTCAAGCAGCCACCCATAGAGACGTATTAGAACCGGTTAGCGCACGCGCTCGATCTCGACACCGCAGCTTGCCAGGGGAAGACCGACGGGCGCCCAAGGCTTATCGAGCTTAACACGCACGCCGAGCAGCAGAGGGTAACGACGTAGCAGCATCGAGGCCACGCCCTCGGCTGCGGCCTCGATGAGCTTAAACGTATGCTCGCGCAGATAGCCATCGACATCGTGGCACACCGAGCCGTAGTCAATCGAGGCATCCAGGTTATCGTGCTCCCCTGCTGCACGCAGGTCGGCATAGAGCACCAAGGACACGATGAACTTCTGGCCCAGGGCGTTCTCCTCGGGATACACGCCGTGGTTGGCAAAGACCTCAAGACCTTCAACGGTGATGCGATCGGCATGGCGCAGATCGTCATAGCTCACGTGGGGCACCGCCGTTGCGGTGGATATTTCGCCCCTTCCACGGCGGGCGAGCTCGGCGCCTTCAGTCTTGGTTGCATTCTCGGGCAGTTTCTTGTTGGTCATCGCGATCGTCTCCTTCGTTTAGAACCCCGACCACGCAAACCAACTACACGCGAATCGACAGGTTCTTTTTATCATCGCTCCAGTTGCAGGCATTGCGCGCGGGGCATGCAAAGCAGGCGCGCGACGCTTTGTCAGCTGCATAGAGCAGACGCTCAAGCGGTTGGCTGTTCACGCGCAGCTTTCTATGGCCTAAAATGGCCGTCTTAATGGCCGCGGCATCGGCCGGATCAAATGCCACGTCATCGGGCATGCCGCCAAGAATCGCATCAGCGACGCGCTCGCTTGCAACATCATGGGATATACCCGATTCATACTGTTCATCTTTGCCGATATCGTGAAGAAGTGCCGTGGCGTATATGACCTCGCGGTCAAATTCGAGCTGTTCCTCAAGATTCTTAATCCACATAATGCGCGCGACATCCAGCAGATGGTCAATACCGTGGCGGCAGAAGATACGCCCCGATTCCAACTGTGCAATGTTGCCCAGGTGCCGCCGGAACAGCCCGTTGGCACAAATGTAATCAATGCGAGGCATGGCGCCAAAGGGAGTCAGGCCCGAAGCCATAAAGCCGCGACGCGGCGTCCCCTCATCGGTCTTCGATGTAAAGTCGTTGACGACTCTCATGGTTAGCGGCCCAGCATCCTAAAGAATCGCTCCTCAAGCGCGGGATCGGTCTCAAAGACACCGCGACGAGCAAGCGTTACGGTCTTGGTACCGGGCTTTTGCACGCCGCGCATGGTCATGCACATATGCTCGGCTTCCATCAGCACGATCGCCCCTTGGGGAGCAAGATATTCCATGAGGGCATCGGCAACCTGCGCGCACAGCTGCTCCTGCAGCTGCAGACGACGGGCATAGACCTCAACCGTGCGAGCAAGCTTAGACAGACCCGCCACGCGACCGTTAGGGATATAGCCGATCGCAGCCTTGCCATAAAACGGCAGCAGATGGTGCTCGCACAGCGAGTAAAACGTAATATCGCGCTCGATAACCAAATCGTTCGAAGCGACGGCAAAGGTTTTGGACAGGTGCTCCTCGGCACTCCGGCCCATACCGCCGGCAATCTCGCCATACATACGGGCGACGCGTGCCGGGGTCTCCAGCAGGCCCTCACGAGTTGGGTCCTCGCCTATACCTTCAAGCAGCAGCTTAATAGCAGTCTCGACTTTTTCCTGATCGACCATCTGGGCCTCACTTTTTTCAATTTCGCGTTCGCGCTATGGTACCACGCTGGCACGCAACCTCTTCCAGCTACATAGTATGGGTCGAATAGACCGGATCGTCCCGCCAAAGCTCCACAGCGTCGCAAAGCGCAACGCCCTCGCGCGCAGCACGAGCGCGCGTGGCGTTCATGTCGATCACGCGCTGATTGCTCGAGCCCCTAAAGCGCAACGAGATGTCGTACAGATCTTGAACGAACGGACCGTCTACCAGCATGTCGAGGCAAGCAAGGATACGGTCCGTCACGTCGGTATGGTGACGGCCACCCGGCATTAGTTCCTCGAGCACGTCACCGGTAAAGCACCAAATGGTCTTCCCAGACTCCACAGGGTAGGTCGCACGCACGCGTTCGATAAAATCAACGAGCCCCGCCTGGTTCTCGGGTTCCATAGGCTCCCCGCCCAGAATCGTCAGGCCATCAATAAAGGGATGATCAAGACTCTCGATGATTTTGTCCTCGACGGCACGATCGAACGGTTCACCCGCGGCAAAGTCCCACGCGACGGAGTTAAAACAATTCTTGCACCCACGACGGCACCCACTCACAAACAGAGAAGTACGAACGCCTTCTCCATCAGCAATATCGAAATACTTAATGTTCGCGTAGTTCATAGGTAACCTTCCTGGGGGTCTGGAGCATATCATCCCGTCCTCAAACATTCTCGGCCTTCGGCCTGCGAAACTGCGGGCGGGACGATATGCTCCAGATCCCTCGCGAGCGACACTCGGTGAACAAAGCGAACATCGAGCATAGGGTTCGAGGTCCAATAAAAACTAGGTTGCGGCTCAACCGCCATCGCAAGTAAATCGCAGCTGCAGCTCGAATTATTTCTGCCAAGAACTTCGAGGAGTGAGCAGACCGCATACTGCATCTCAGCTACATCAACTTGGCTGCCCCGTCGCGAGGCCCCGGACCTTTGCTCGACATGAGTTCCGCACGAACAGGAGGCGCCAGTGGCGCCTCCGTCGTGAGCCAGGACTGTCCGAAATAGCGAGTAAAGGTCCGGGGCCTCGCTACGGGGCAGCCTGGGATGGTTATTAGAGATGTAGCACGCGGTCGCGGATCTCCTCGGTTCGACCCTGGTTCCAGAACTGGGTACCGATGTAGCCGCACGTGCGACGGGCGACATTCATCTTCTCCTGGTCACGATTGCCGCAATTGGGGCACTCCCACACCAGTTTGCCATCGTCCTCGACAATGCGAATCTCGCCGTCATAGCCGCACACCTGGCAGTAATCGCTCTTGGTGTTGAGCTCGGCGTACATGATGTTGTCGTAGATGTACTGCATTACGCGAATGACCGCCTTGAGGTTGTCCTGCATGTTGGGAACCTCAACGTAGGAGATAGCACCGCCCGGCGAAAGCTGCTGGAACATGCCCTCAAACTTAAGCTTGTCGAAGGCATCGATCTCCTCGGACACGTGGACGTGATAGCTGTTAGTAATGTAGCCCTTGTCCGTCACGCCCGGGATAATGCCGAAACGGCGCTGCAGGCACTTGGCGAACTTGTAGGTCGTCGACTCAAGCGGGGTGCCGTACAGCGAGAAGTCGATATCGCTTTCGGCCTTCCACTCGGCGCACTTGTCGTTCATGTGCTGCATGACGGCCATGGCAAACGGCGTGCCCTCCTTCTCGGTGTGGCTGTGGCCCGTCATGTACTTGACGCACTCATACAGACCGGCGTAACCCAGGCTAATGGTGGAATAACCGCCCACGAGCAGCTTGTCGATCGTCTCGCCCTTCTTAAGGCGCGCCAAGGCACCGTACTGCCAAAGAATCGGCGCAGCATCCGAAAGCGTGCCCATCAGGCGCTCATGACGGCACAGCAGGGCGCGGTGGCACAGCTCAAGGCGCTCATCGAAGATCTTCCAGAACTTGTCCATGTCCTGATGCGAGCTCAGCGCAACATCGGGCAGGTTGATGGTCACAACACCCTGGTTAAAGCGACCATAGTACTTAGGCTTGGTCGGGTCATAGTTGAGAGCGTTGGCGACATTGTTAAAGCCGTTGCCCGAACGGTCGGGCGTCAGGAAACTGCGGCAACCCATGCAGGTATAGCAATCGCCGTTGCCGGCGGTCTCGCCCTTAGACAGCTTGAGCTCGCGCATCTTCTTCTCGGAGATGTAGTCGGGCACCATGCGCTTGGCGGTGCACTTGGCGGCGAGCTTGGTCAGATAGAAGTACGGCGAATCCTCGCGGATGTTATCGTCCTCGAGCACGTAGATGAGCTTGGGGAACGCCGGGGTGATCCACACGCCGGCTTCGTTCTTAACGCCCTCATAGCGTTGACGAAGCGTCTCCTCCACAATCATGGCAAGGTCGTGCTTCTCCTGGGGCGTACGGGCCTCATTGAGATACATAAAGACCGTCACGAACGGCGCCTGGCCATTCGTGGTCATAAGGGTCACGACCTGATACTGAATCGTCTGGACGCCGCGACGAATCTCATCGCGCAGGCGTTCCTCAACGACCTCGCGAACCTTCTCGGCAGATGCCGAAACACCGAGCTCATCAAGCTCGCGAGCAACCTCGCCGCGAATCTTTTGACGGCTCACCTCAACGAACGGGGCGAGATGGGTCAGCGAAATAGACTGACCGCCGTACTGGGAGGAAGCAACCTGGGCGATAATCTGCGTCGCGATGTTGCAGGCGGTCGAGAAGCTGTGCGGCTTCTCGATCAGCGTGCCCGAGATAACGGTGCCGTTCTGGAGCATGTCCTCCAGGTTCACCAGATCGCAGTTGTGCATGTGCTGGGCAAAGTAATCCGAATCGTGGAAATGGATCAGGCCCTCATTATGGGCATCCACGATCTCCTGGGGCAGCAGCACGCGTTGGGTCAGGTCCTTGGAAATCTCGCCGGCCATATAGTCGCGCTGAACGGAATTGACGGTCGGATTCTTATTGGAGTTCTCCTGCTTAACTTCTTCGTTATTGCACTCGATCAGCGACAGGATCTTGTCGTCGGTCGTGTTCTTTTGGCGCTTCAGGCTCTGAACATAACGATAGATGATGTAGCGGCGAGCGACCTCATAGCAGTCGAGACGCATGATCTCGTCCTCGACCAGATCCTGGATCTCCTCGACCGATACGGTATGGCCGGCCTTCTCACATGCCTCGGCGACGTTTTGCGCCGCGTAGATCACCTGGCGGTCGGTAAGACGAGAGCCCTCCTCGACCTCCAAGTTGGCGGCGCGAATCGCATTGACGATCTTATCGATGTCAAAGGCAACCTCGGTGCCGCTGCGCTTGATGATCTTCATCCTCTTGCCTCTTTCGCGTCGTAATCCCATTGCGCTTCAGAGCCAAACGATGCCTGGCAGGGCTTGTCCCTGTCTTGCGGCGCCGTCGCGCAATCTGTGTTCTCGATAAACCATAGGTCCTCATGCGGACAATCCTCGCGGCCGATCAAGCGGCTCAAAGGCGTGTCCAAATGGGACGAACAAGGTCTTCGTTCTCTGTCCGCCATCTATCATACGACAAAGACGCCTCTATATCCTGTATTCTTTTTTTAGGTCAAACACAACATATAGTGTTTCAGCAGGTCAAAGCAATTGGTCATTTTACAGACACATTAATTATGAGGGTTTCTTGGCAAGTCGGTAAAACGTTACCAACGCGGCTACCTGCAAGGCAGTTATAAAACCCCCTAGTCAAGCCGCCGACAAATCCTACCAAAACCAAGCCGCTCACGCGAAAAGAATCCAAAAGATTATGCTTGACCAACATGTTGCGGTCGAATGCCGGCGGACGGAGCGACGGGGCTGCAAACGCTCGGAAGACTACAGCCCCGACACCCCGTCCGCCGGCATTCGATAGGCGAGGAGCTATTAGTTCTCTTCGCGAGCTATCATGCGGCCGAGAGCCGCTGTAAAGGGATCGAGCAGCACACCGGCGATAACCACAAAAGCCCACCCCTTTGTGACAAGGCCCGCCCAGCGCGCGAAGAACGTACGGCCTTCAATCGTTCCGAATCCTCCCTGGAAGGCAATCTCGCCAAAACCGATCACCATAAAAGATTGCACGGGGGTCAACCATGGAAACGCGGGCGACGTGCACGGTTATGATCAAAATAATCATCTCCCACGAGACCAAGAGGCCAATAACGACAAATTATGCTGGGCAGCAAATGCAACGTGAAAAAGCGACCGAGGTCGATAATTTGACGGCATATTATGTGTGTTTATAACAAAACAGTCCAGAAGCAAAGCCTCTGGACTGCGAACATTTGGTGGGCGTTACAAGATTTGAACTTGTGACCTCTTCCGTGTCAGGGAAGCGCTCTCCCCCTGAGCTAAACGCCCAAATGGAGCGGACAACGGGGCTCGAACCCGCGACCCCAACCTTGGCAAGGTTGTGCTCTACCAACTGAGCCATGTCCGCTTACGGGGATTAATCTTACGTGATGCCCGCATCCTATGCAAGAACTTTTTTTGAAAAGTTTTGCGACGCCCTCGCGAACCTCACGAAGACATCAGTCACCTCAAAAAGGCCGAGCTCCTCACCCTGATACACGTATGCCGAGCCCGGAAGCGCCAGCTCAAGCAAAAGGGCCGCCCGCGCGCGGCGCTCGCCGAGTTCACGGTCCTCGTCATAAGACGACCCGTCGCGTAAGAGCCAGTCGAGCGCAATCTGGTGGTAGCGCGTCGCCTTGATTTGCGGCAGGGCATAGCGCGTCGCCACGCGCGATAGATCTCGTGGACCTCGTTGCGGTCCCACAGCGGATGGGTGCCGTCGTCAACCATGTCATCGCGCTCGGCGAGATGCCACCGGTCAAGGTCATCGCGGTCGAGGTCCTTGGCGAGACCGTGCGCCACATCAATGCGAAAGCCATCAACGCCTCGATCGCTCCAAAACGTCAGGACGTCGCAAAAGAACGCATGAACCTCGGGGCATGACCAGACAAAGTCCGGCCGCTCGGGCATAAACATATGCAGCTACCACTGACCGTCCGCAACACGCGTCCAGGCGGGGCCGCCAAAGTTGGCATTCCAATTGGTGGGAGGCAGCTCGCCATGTTCGCCGCGACCATCGCGGAAGATATAACGGGCGCGCTCGGGCGATCCAGGGCCGGCGGCAAGAGCGGCTTTGAACCAGGGGTGCTGGTTGGATGAATGATTGGGCACGATGTCGACGATGACCTTGATGCCGCACGCGTGAGCCGCAGCGACCATGTCATCGAAGTCGTCAAGCGAGCCGAGACGTGGGTCGACATCGCAGTAGTCCGCCACATCATAGCCACCATCGACAAGAGGCGATGGGTAAAACGGGCTCAGCCAGATGGCCTCGATGCCCAGCCGCTCAAGATAGTCCATCTGCTGGGTAATGCCCACGATGATACGCCCAAAGCTGTTATTCGCGGCAAACAACGCCACGGCCACGCCCCAAGACGCTCGCTCCCTCTCGGGTTCGAGCCTCTGCAATGGGTACGAAAAAGCCCGGCTACCGTGGTAGTCGGGCTGTTGTGCTTGGAGCGGACAACGGGGCATCCGCGTATCCGCTTCGCGGATCCGCACCGGCTTCGGCCGCCTGCCGGCGACCTCGCCAGCTCGCTACAAACGCTCCGCGTTTGCTTAACGCTCGCTCCCTCTCGGGTTCGAGCCTCTGCAATGGGTACGAAAAAGCCCGGCTACCGTGGTAGTCGGGCTGTTGTGCTTGGAGCGGACAACGGGGCTCGAACCCGCGACCCCAACCTTGGCAAGGTTGTGCTCTACCAACTGAGCCATGTCCGCATATGTAAAACAAAACGGGCGCCGGAGCGCCCGGATGTTGCCTGGAGGCGAAGCCCGGATTCGAACCGGGGGTAAAGGCTTTGCAGGCCTCTGCCTTACCACTTGGCCACTTCGCCGAAAAAGGACCGTTAAGAACGGTCCGGAAATGCAATGGAGCGGACAACGGGGCTCGAACCCGCGACCCCAACCTTGGCAAGGTTGTGCTCTACCAACTGAGCCATGTCCGCTTGCGGGTTATTAATTTACGCGAGTTATCCAAAAGACGCAAGTACTTTTTTCAAAAAAGTTGCCCAAAGCAAGTTCACGCAGGAAAATCATGTCAACCCAAGGCGCTAAGCGCACGATTCCAATGCCGAGCTAAACAGCTTCACCATCCGAACGCGTGTGCCGGCACCATCCGTGCGACGGGCAACCTCCACATTATCGACGAGCATGCGCATAAGCTTGATACCTCGTCCGCGTTCCTCGGATGCCATCGGTTCGCTCGCCCCATCGATAGAATAGCCAGAACCTCGATCAAGCACCTCAAGCACAACACGGTCCCCATAGGCCTGAACCGTCAGGATGCAGCCAACACCGCCCGCATGGTCATATGCGTTACCCAATGCCTCCCCCAACGCTAATGCGACGTCATAGCGCTCATCACGCCTCAGGGGAAGCGATTCGAGAATCTCGGCCACACGGTGCCGATAATACGGGAGATTCTCGATGCCTCGCTGCACCTTGACGCTCTTGCTCCATCGCGGCAACTCCCCCACCGGAATGGCGGGAATCGACTCCCGCACCGGACCCGCAACATGAAGGATGTCGACAAGTCGGGCAATCTCCAAAAAGCGAACGACCTCATCGGAGGCGTTAACAAGCGAAAGCAGCCCTTCTCGTCTCATAAGCTCTCTGGCACGCGTAAGCAAAAACGCCAAACCCGTCGAGTCGATAAAAGCCACGGTCTGGCAATTGATGACAACACGGCGCACGCCCCGGTCGATTAAATTATCCAACCGTCGGCGCAGCTCGGGCACCGAGGCGATATCGATATCGCCCGGTGGCGTCAAAACCGCTATGTCATTCCACTCATTCATGCGACCATGGTTCCCCAAAAGAGCTCGCTCGATGCACACTTTTCTGCAACCGTTAGGATTCTGTATGCCCAACGTCGCGACCTACGATCGACCCCGTAAAAACTCAAGGGACACCAATGCAATGTCATCGTCCAGCGCCGAGTCGGTAAAGCGGTCAAGCTCGCCCAAGACCTTACCGCAGATGCCCGATACGCCCTCACCCGAAACAGAGAGTAGAAGGTCGCGCAGGCGTTGCTCGCCAAAGAAAGCACCCGAGCGGTCGCGTGCTTCGATCGTTCCGTCGGTATACATAAACAGCATGTCACCAGGATCGAACGAAAACACGCCCGTCTCGTACACCATGCTCTCAAAGGCACCGATCACGCCCGATTGGCACCCAAGGAGCTCCACTTCTCCCCCGCAGGTCTCTCCTCCGCCATGCGGCGTCGACGACGGCCTAATGACCATAGTGGGAGGATGTCCCGCAGAGCAATAGGTGGCGCGGCCCGCTTTAAGATCAATCTTGGCGATAAACGCCGTCACAAACGTCTCGACCCTCGAAAAGCCCATGAGCATGCTATTGAGCGAGCGGGCCATGCGAGCGGGTCCCGCACCCTCCCAGGCATAAGCCGTCAACGCCGTCTTGACGAGCGCCGACATCGACGCCGCCTCAATTCCTTTGCCGGAGACATCGCCCAATATCATAACGGCGCAATCGTCGGGAAGACGGACAAGCGTATAGAAGTCACCACCGACCAACGCCGAATTCGTTGCCGACAGGTATACCGAATCGGTTGCGATGCCCGGAACGTCGCCTAGCGAATTTCTCATGCCAATCTGAAGCGTCTGAGCGATATGACGCTCTTCACGCTTTTGAGACTCGCCCTCATAGATCAGCTCAAAGTCGTGTGCCAAATGCACCATGTAGTCGTATTCAAGGTCGTCGATTGGCTCCTGGCTGCCATCACGGAGCAGCAAAACGCGCCTCGTCGGTCCCTTGGCGATATCAGCGGGCACGATTGCATCGTTGCTTCGCGTACCATCCGCCTCCGAGTGGCAGCGCCCCGCCTCGATACCGGAGTCGACATAAAGTCCCTGACACGGCAGGCCGTGGGCTCTCAACCATGCGCCCATAGTCGTGGATTCGTCCACGCGCGTAAGGCGCACGTGTTTGAGGTCGTCGGCGCTCGTCCCGCCCAGCACCGATGTCTCAAATCCATCGGAAATTGCCCCCAGGCGCGCCGCCGGCGTCGTGACAGAAAAGAAGAGTGACTCCGGATCGCCCGGCAATGCCACACGACTGCCGCCTTCAAAATCGATGACATAGGTTTCGAGGCCCGCATCATACTCCACGGGGCAGAAATGACAACTGAGCACAGCGCAGATTTCGGTCGATACCGCACGCGAGGCGGCAATAGGATCATCGAGATAGGCAAACAACTCATCGCGCAGCACGTTGAGAGAACGGCCAAGCTCTGCCGTGCGACGTGAACGTAGACTCGATGCCATGCCGACTAGTTGGATGGAGAGATAATCGCAAATGACCTCGAGCACGTTGACATCATAGGCAAGCGGCGCCTGCGGACGTTTCCAACCGACCTCCAACACACCGAGCACCTGAGTGCCATAAAACACGGGAAGACATATCTCGCTGCGGTATGGAGGCATATCTTGCATGCGTAGCAGGTGCTTAGAACGATTGTCCAGGTCCATGAACATACCCGAGGCAATCCTATCGCCCTCAAGGTCCTGCTGAATCGACAGGCGGCAGGCACGAGACTCACGGAGCACATACGTCGGGATACCCGCACCATACGGCATAAACTCGGGCAGGTAGCTGTCATACAGCTCCTTGGAAACACCGCGAAGCTTAAAGCCGCCGCTCTCAGAAAAATAGATGGCAGCACCCGAGGCATCGAGGGTTCCTACAAGCTGGTTCAAAACGGTATCCAACAAACTAGGCAGCTCATCGGAGCCCACCGTGCTCATAATGACCGACAACGTGCCCGAGAGGCGCTTATTCGCCACTCTGAGCTCCGAAAGCGCACGCTTGAGCTGACGGTCATGCGAATACTGCTCTTCGATACTATGGAGCGCCACGAGAACACGCGGCGCATGGCGGCCAAAGATACGAGGCGGCGTAACCGAGCCGGCACAAACTAGGACGGGAATAAAGGAGCCGTCACTGAGCTTAAGCATCAACTCGCTCTCGGTACCATTGGTCTCAAAAGGAAGACGATGTTCTGTCGCGCGTTCAAATGCTGACGAGTACAAGAGATCTTTAACGTCCCCGTTGATCACATCGGAACGTTCCTCGCAGATCAAGTCGAGCAAGCGATTGTTTACATGCAAAATGGTTCCGTCGAGCTCGCAGATAATGACAGCATCGCTCGTAATATCGACCAATTGGGCAACGTCAACCCACTCATTGCGCTCAAGCGTTTCCATCGTGAACCTCACCGTCTATCGGTAACAAAAAAGCCTCCGAAGAGGCTTCTCAAATGCGATGGTGTCGGAGGCGGGACTTGAACCCGCATGACCAAAAAGCGGTCACTAGCACCTCAAGCTAGCGCGTCTGCCAATTCCGCCACTCCGACATGCTATATTGTTGATTCGCAGTTCGTTTTGTTGGACCCGCGCTTTCAACGAGGAAGATAATAACCTATGATTCGAGAACTGTGCAAGCACTTTTTTCAAAAAAGTTTTCGAATTTGAAAATGCGCAGGTAAATCTATATGTCCGGTCCCGGATCGGTGTTGCCGAGCCCTTATATAAGGAGGCCGGAGCTAAAGCTCCGGCCTCGCTCAATTTCTTATTAGATTAAGTGAGCGATCAAGGGGTACCGTCAAGATTCTTTCGCAAATTGATTTAGCCGTCTCCGGCCCCGTCCTCTTCTAGCCCTCCGTCTTTCCCCTCAGCTCGTCCATCTCCTCCAGCTTCGACATGTCC
>NZ_JBQHST010000014.1:0-50030 GCF_052066095.1 Collinsella sp. HCP28S3_B9 | reverse complement strand
GGCGGCGTAGCATGCGCTAGAATGACGGCATTCTAGGTGATTCTCGGCTCCTCGGGCAGCCTGCGGCTACCCTCGAAAACCGAGCTCTACACCAACATTCGGGACACTACCGCTTTGAGCCCTTAGATGTTACAGATTGAGATTTTCTGAGAGATAGTTTCAGTTTGTCTCGATCTGTAACAAGTGGACCCAATTTCCGCGCCCAGATGTTACAGATCGAGATATTTCTTCAGCCCCAACCTTTTGTCTCGATCTGTAACAAGTAGAGGGGGTTTACGTGCCTAAATGTTATAGATTGAGATTTTGAGAATGATGGTTTTGGTTTGTCTCGTTCTGTAACAGGAAGACCCGTTTTGAGCCGTTAGATGTTGCAGGTTAAGACAAAAGGTCGGCCGGACTCACAACAGACAGGATCGGCTAATAGCAGCCGTGATCCCTTGGGGACGGAGGAAAAGGGCCCCGGCCGGGATATCCGACCGGGGCCCTTGGACAGAGCTATATGTTGCTGCAAGTCGTGTGTCTACGAGCTACTCCTCGACGAGCTCAAACTGATCGGGACCGACGCCACACACCGGGCACACGTAATCCTCGGGCAGCTCGGGCGTGTCGACCTCTACCTCGTAACCGCAAACGGTGCACACGAACTTGTACGTCTTCTTTTCCTCGGCCATGATGTTCTCCTCTCGAACGTGGCTGCTGGTGTACTTTGCTTAATTAGTATATATTCTTAATAATATAATGCAAGCGGTTTTACCGCATTTCTACCCTTGGTACGAAGACGCCTTGGGCGGCGTCTTGCCCTTCAGGACCTTATGGTAGTAATCGTAGGTGAGCGGCGTCTCGTCGCTCAGGCGCTCGGCATCCTCGACCTCACCGATAAACAGTAGATGCGTGCCCACATCCACTGTGTCGATCAAACGGCAGCTAAACAAGGCCGCCGCATGCTCGGGAACATAGGGCATGCCCAGTGCGGTCTCGCACGTCTCGTACTTGGCAAATTTGTCATAGTTGCTGCTGGTACGGAATCCAAAGTTACCAATGTAGGGCATATCGGCCGTCTGATCGATCACGGTCAGCGCAAAGGCCTTGGCAGACGAGATAACGCCAGACGTGACATTTTCCTTGTTCACGGCAACCGAAATGCGCGGCGGCGTGGACGTCACCTGCACCGCGGTGTTGATAATGCAGCCGGCGCGCGATCCATCTGCCGCGGCACTCACCACATACAGCCCGCAGGGCATCGTAAAGAACGCAGTTTTATCCAAAACGATCACTCCCCTAACTCGGAATTGAGCCTTGCAGACGTATATACCCACAATGAGACATATGTGTCAGAACGGTAAGAAAAATGAGCCACACGCAGTTGCGGTGAAATAGTCCCTGTTTAAGCCTGGATACCCAACAAACAGGAACTATTCCACCGCAACTTGCGAGGAGCAGACCGGGAGTACGACAACAGTGATGGATGAACATCCCCGACCGCCCGGATATCAACCCTTAGCGATTACGCTCCTTAAGCGCGCGATCGATTTCGCGCTGAACGTCACGTTTGGCCATGTCCTCGCGTTTGTCGTAGAGCTTTTTGCCACGGCCCAGGCCCAACAGCAGCTTAACACGACCATCGGTATTAAAGTAGAGCTCGAGCGGCACCAGTGCATAGCCGCGGTTGCGTAGTTTGCCGTCAAGAAAATCAATCTCCTTGCGATGCAGCAGCAGACGGCGCCGGCGATCGGGATCACGGTTCCACACGCCACCGTGACTATAGGGATGGATGTGCAAACCCACCAGCCAGCACTCGCCGCCGCGAATCAGCGCAAAAGTATCGGTAATCTGACAGGCGCGCTCGCGAATCGACTTGACCTCGGTACCGCTCAACTCAATGCCGCATTCGAATGTCTCGTCGATAAAGTACTCGTGGTGTGCCGAGCGATTCTTGGAGATGAGCTCGCGCTCGCGCTTACTGGGCATCGCCGGCCTCCTCGGCGTCATCGGCTTTCCCGCTCGCAGCCTCGCGTTTGGCCTTGCGCTCGGCGTTGAGCTCGGCATCGCTTTCGCGCACCAGTTTAATGATCGCCGCGCATGCCTCCTCGCCCACCAGGTCGCGGGCACGGACCGTCAGGCGTGTAGCCTCCTGCTTGTCACCGTCGCTCGCAGCGTCGGTCGCACACATAATCAGACAAATGGCAATCTCGGCCGAAGGCGAGGTCGGTACGCCCTGCAACGCCAGCTCGCCCATCACATGCTCATCACTCTCGTCGGCGGCATCCGGATAGGTGGCATGGATCTTGCTGAGCAAGCGCGTCGTATGTGAATCGCCAGGGGCCAAGCGCAGCGCCAGACGTGCGCAACCCACGGCCGCCGAGACGTTCTCGGTCTCGGGCTCCAAAAAGTACTGGCCCAAGTTGGCGTAGGCGCGGGCGGCGCACCTGCCGTCACTCGCACGCTCCAGCACCGAAAACGAAAGCGAAGCCCACTCCTGCTTGTCCTCGAGCGCACGGAACAGCTCGGCCAGATCCAGTCGGTAGTTGCAGTTCATGGGGTCCCAGCGCACGGCCTGCATCAAGGCATTGCGGGCGCTCACATAATCCTGCTGACGGATGTAGGCAAACGCCATGTCGGAGTACAGGCGATCAAAGGGCACCTCGACCTGCACCAGCTCGCGTGGATCCTTTTCCACGCGGCGGTAGGCCAGGCGCTCAAACTTGCTATCGAAGCTAAAGTACTGGCGGTTCTCCTCCGTCTTGCACTCGGCATCGATATACTCCTCGGCGAGCTCCACCAAACGCTCCAGCAGCGGCGTCGCCGTGGCCAGGTCTCCCTGCGCCAGGTAATTCTCGGCATACGTAATGTCTTGTAGGCTGATGGGCAGGTCCATGGCAACTCCTCGGTCCAGGTGAAACGCGGCTCATTCCACACATGCGGTGTATACACAAAACCCGGGTCTCTTGCGAGGCCCGGGCATTCAATTTGTGGTAGCCCGTACCAGATTCGAACTGGTGATCTCCGCCTTGAGAGGGCGGCGTCCTAAACCGCTAGACGAACGGGCCATATGTAGCAAATGCAATGGCTGGGATGGAGGGAGTCGAACCCCCATTGACGGAACCAGAATCCGCTGTCCTGCCATTAGACGACATCCCAATGATTGCATCGCTGCGCTCGGCTGTGCCTTTGCGCAAAAAAGAAATATACGGGAAGCATCGCGATGACGCAAGTCTTAATTTTGACTTTTTTAAAATTCGGTCAAATTGGCCTAATTTCGTCCGACCCGTGAAGGACCTGTGATGCCGACCGCTGTACACGAAGGGCAAAACGCCGCGAGCGGTAGCCCTCAACCGTTGGCAGATACTAACGCGAAAACGATAGCACCAGGCAACACAATCGAAGTATCTTTTGATCATGCGGACGTCATGGCATGCGGCGCTCCCCGACCTCAAGCGCATCCAGGCAAGCCTCGTCGAGCTGTCCGGCATGCCGACCGTCATATCCGAGACGAACCTGGAGCGGCGGCAGCGCGAGCGCCTGCAGCGGCAACGAATTTCGTTTATCTGCCCCGGCATTCAGGCATACCTGCCCTTTATGGACGAAGAGTACTGGAGCGACACGCCCGACAAGCACGTAAAGATCTACGACCCACACGAATGGGCGCAGATGAAGGACTGACTGGGGCAGGCCCGCCCTGGAGTAGGCCCGCCGGCAGAAAGCGCATCCCAGATTTCAAGCTCAAACTGGTCCCCACTTTCCCGTCGAGCCCTCAACCGGAAACCGTGTCCCAGAATCAGCGCTCGAAACGGGATGTCATTTCCGATAGAGCCCTCAACCGGAAAGCACATCCCAGAATCAGCACTCAAAATGGGACGCACTTTCCGAAGCCGCTACAGCAACGCCTCGGTCCAAGCCGCTTCCCTAAAGCCGGGGATCGCAAAGTCGTCGCCCACCAGCAGCGGGCGCTTAACCAGCATGCCGTCAGTCGCCAGCAGCTCGCAGCATTCCTGGTCCGTCATACCCGCATCCAGGCGCGCTTTCAGACCAAGCTCTCGATATTTCATGCCCGACGAGTTAAAGAAGCGTCGCACCGGCAGCCCCGAACGAGCAATCCAGGTCGCAAGTTCCTCAGCCGAAGGATTGTCTGTAACAATATCGCGATCGACGTACTCAACCCCATGCTCGTCCAACCAGGCCTTGGCCTTTTTACACGTCGAGCATTTGGGGTATTCAACAAACAGTACGGTCATGGGAATCCTCCGAATATAGATCGGCCAACGCAGGTACACACCATACGAGGCGCCTTCGCATGATGAGGCAATTGTAGCCCACGGGTCACACGCTAAACGAACCGTACCCCGAATCCGCGTTTGATGAACGGCAGCAGCTCCATTGCCTCGGGCGTGATATGGCCTGCAACGTTCATGCGCTCGTCACCGGGAAGATCGACCCGCGCAATCTCAAGCTCGCCTTCGTAGCGCCCATAGCCGCTATTGCTCACAGCGATCGACCCCGCCTTTCGCGGCAGGCCGGCACCGGTATCCGTCGGCACGGAATCCGGCTTAAGCGTCGTGCGCGACTCCTGAGACCTAAAGATGAGGGCGCTCGAATCGGGCCGGTCATGATGAATCTGCCCACGTACATAGGCATAGCCGGACTCAAGCTCGCATTGCAAATCCACGTATCCGGCAGAAACTTGAGCAAACTGCGCCCAACCCGCATCGGAAAGATCGGGGTCGCCGACCAAAACAATGTCGCAATCGGCGCCGTGTGCGAGCTCAAGCATGTTGAGGGCAACCTTCGACGCGCGACCGCGCTGCGCCTCAACCGTCGGCAGTCCCTCGAATACCGGCCCGCGAACGTTGGCGTCACCTGGCACAAAAGCCATGATTTCGAAGCCAAGCGCCGCAAGACGAAGATTCGTCCGAGCAATGTCTTCCAGAGCTAAACCGGTATAAGGCTTGGGATAAAAATTGTGGCAGGCGGCAAAACGAGTCACATCGGCGCCGGCTTCACGCCACGATGCGATTTCATCAGAACTCACCGTCGATGCATTGACCACAATGCGAAATACACCGGACAGCTCCGCGACCCGCTGGGCGCTAAAGCCATAGTCCAAACGAAGGTATTCCAACCCCAGATCGCGCAGGTCCTCGATACGCTCAAGCCCGAGCAAATCGCACGTACGCGGCCCCACATCGGCAATGAGCGCAATGCCGCGGGCGGAAAGCATCGACAGCGCATGACGGACCTTATCGGCATACGTCGCTCCCCCATCCTCGGGAATATGCAGCGAGGTGAACGCGTAGCGCGCACCCGCCGCGGCGCCACGCTCAATCGTCCGCTCGATATCCTGCAGAGGGCTGGAAAGATAAACAGAAATACCCGTTCTCACGCTTCGATCCTCCTTTAAAAAGGCCGGCGGAGCAGTTAGCCCCGCCGGCACAACCATAGCATCAAGAGATCTGCGGCTCGTCAAGACGCGCGAATGACATAGCGCGCAGCATCAGGCTACTCGCCAAAGAACTCGTTGATCTTCTGCTCGTCGACGCCGAAGAACCACGTCAGGACAAAGCCGGCGGCATAAGCAAGCAGCATAGCGGCAACGTAGCCGAGCTGCTGACCAGGAACGACGATCAACAGGCCAAACAGACCGGAAACGCCCTGAGAAACCGTGCCGATGTGAAGCAGCGCCGCGAGCGCGCCGCCAAATCCGGCACCCAGGCAGGCCGTCACAAACGGACGAACGAGCGGCAGCGTAACGGCATACATCAGAGGCTCGCCCACACCCAGGATTCCAACGGGAATGGACTCTGCGACGTACTTCTTGAGCTTGGCGTTCTTGGTCTTAAAGTACAGCGCCAGACCGGCACCGACCTGGCCGCCGCCAGCCATCATAAGGATGGGCAGCAGGTAGTTGATGCCCTTGGTAGCGCCGTCGGGATCGTTGAGCATGGCGTGGATCGGCGTGAGCGCCTGATGCAGGCCGACGGACACCAGCGGCAAGAAGCCTGCCGACAGGATATAGCCGCCCAGGACGCCCAGCTTCTCGAAGATAAAGGTGAGGACGCTAAAGATGGCAGTCGTCAGCCATGCGCCAACCGGCTGGATGACGAGCATCAGAGCAAAGGCACCGATGATGAGCACCAGCAGCGGGGACAAGAACGTGTCGAGTGCGTTGGGCATAACCTTGCGAATCTGACGCTCCATCCAGGCAAAAAATGCGCCAGCGATGAGAGCCGCGATCATGCCGCCCGCTGCGGGGTTGTACTGCGCACTGGTTAGCGGCAGCAGAATGGCAGTGGCAGGATCAGCCGCGCCAGGCGCAAGCAGGGGCATGGCACTGTTGGCGATACACATCATGCCGGCGATGCCGCCCAGCGCAGCGGAGCCACCAAACTCACGTGCCGCGTTATAGCCCACCAAGATGGGCAGATAGGCAAACAGGGCCCAGCCCATGGAACGAATGCCCTGGTACCACCACTCGCCTGCAAGCGCGCCTGCCGTCGAGACGTTAATGACGTTGCAGATACCGTTGATGAGGCCAGCCGCAATGATGCCGGGAAGCAGGGCGACGAAGACATTGGAAATCTTCTTGAGGAAGGCCTGAACCGGCTTAGACTCGTACTTGGCCTTCTGCGCGGCCTTGTTTGTGGCCGCAGCGTCAACCACGCTCTCGTCAGCAACGCCTTTCGCGAGGCCGGTGAGCTTGGAGAACTCCTCGAGCACCTTATTCACCTTGCCCGGACCCAGCACGATCTGCATCGTGTCATCCTCAACCAGGCCCATCACGCCGTCGAGCGCCTTAATACCCTCCGTGTCGACGTTGCCAGTGTCTTTGACGGTCACGCGCAGGCGCGTCATGCACGCCGCGTTTGCGAGCACGTTGTCTTTACCGCCCAAAAGGTCCAGTAGCTTTTGAGCCAGCTCTTTGTTCGTCATAACTCCTCCTTGTATTGGGTATCTCGTCTGGATGTCATATCAGCTCACGCCGTGCACCTATTGGACATCGGCATTGCTCTTCTCATGGCCACTCACCGCAGTACGGACATGGCCGTGCGCCCGTTCAAGAGCTACCGCAGCCTGCTCGGCATCGCAGTCCAACAGCACCGAGACAATAGCGGTTTTTACGTGGCCGCCGGCATCCGCAAGCGCCTGAACAGCGCGCTCGCGCGTGCAGTCGGTCGCTTCCATCACGATGTTCTGGCCGCGCACCACCAACTTCTCGTTCGTCTGCTGTACATCGACCATCAGGTTTTGGTACACCTTGCCAATCTTGACCATGGCACCGGTCGAAATCATGTTGAGAATGAGCTTTTGGACCGTTCCCGCCTTGAGCCTCGTTGAGCCGGTCAGCACCTCGGGACCGGGCACGGGCTCAATGGCAAGATCTGCGCTCTCCCCGATCTTCGACCCTTGGTTACAGGCAATTGCAATGGTCTTGCACCCAGTTGCCTTGGCGTACACAAGGCCGCCCACCACATAGGGAGTACGACCGCTTGCCGCCAGGCCAACGACAAGATCCTTGTCCGAGAGTCCACGCTCCCGCAGGTCGCTCGCGCCAAGCTCCTCGCTGTCTTCGGCACCTTCGACAGCCTTGATAAACGCCGTCTCGCCCCCGGCAATGAGCCCGACAACCAGATCGGGCGATACGCCAAACGTAGGCGGGCACTCCGAAGCGTCAAGCACGCCCAAACGACCACTAGTGCCCGCGCCCATGTAAAAGACGCGACCGCCGCGCTCAAGCGCCTCGGCAGCCCAGTCGATTGCCGTGGCAACCTGTGGCAACACTTTCGTAACCGACTGGACGGCGCGAAGGTCCTCATCGTTCATCGTCGTGACGATTTGCAACGATGTCATCGTGTCGAGTTCCATTGACTTTTGATTTCGCTGTTCTGTCGTGAATTTCGTTAAATCAAGCATTTTGTTCACCTCATCTTTCCTGTTTCTCGATGTAGTTTTGCTTGATGGCATGCGTCGCCCGTTCGTAATCGCTCGCAACGTAAGCAGCGTAGAGGGCATCGACAACCATAAGCTGGGCCATACGCGAGGCCATGGCACCGCTGCGGACCAAGGGCTCGCTTGCAGCAACGCCGAGCACGGCATCGGCCACGGTGGCAAGCTTGGACGATCCGTCTACCTTGGTCACGGCCACAACGGGACAGTTGTGGCGTTGGGCCTCGGCAGTGCAGTCCAGCACTTCTTGCGTTAAGCCCGAGTAGCTAAAAGCAATGCCGATATCGCCTTCGTGCATGTTCTTGGCGCACAAGAGTTGGTCGTGCCAGTCATCGTACAGATGGCATTCCTTGTCGACACGCATGAGCTTTTGTGCCAGATCGTGAGCAACTAAGCGAGAAGCACCAATACCGAACAGATTGACCATGCGCGCCTGCTTAAGATAGGCTGCGCATCGTTCCAAAACGGTGTAATCGAGTGTTCGTGCCGTCGCCTCGATCGTACGCACGTTGCTTTTCATCACCTTCCCCACGATTCGCTCGACGCTGTCATCCACGGAGATGTCCTCGAGGGCAACGTCCTTTCTGTCGCCCAAGAGCGCAAGTTCGGCAATCAGTTCGCGCTGAAACTCCTTGTAGCCCGCAAAACCCAAACGCTTGCAAAAGCGCAAAATGCTCGAGGGCGAGGAGAACGTGGCATCGGCAAGACCGCGGACTGACAGCCCGACCACCTCATGCGGATGAGCGCTCACATATGCGATGACATTACGCTCTGCCGGGCTCGCGCTGAGCTCACGCTCACGAAGCCTTAAAAGCAATCCGTTTGCCATCTCAAACACCTCCGTTGAGAAGAATTAAAGACCAAAGAATGATTCGTACCGGATATAAACAGCTTTTACGGTACATTGTGCCGCATCATGGCGCACAAGGGGCGAGCGTTCTACCGCTCGCCCCTCAAATCCGACCGCTCGGAAATACGCGCGACACAAAATGATTCATCGAGGTCGCATTATTCGTAACAGAGTTGTTAACGGCGCCTCGCATGGGCGCCAATGGGACAGGTCGCGCGCTGAACCAGCGCGGCGGCCAACAGCACCAACAGCATGGCGACAACGTAACCCGCGGCATCGAAGCCCAGGTCGATCTTGTCGAAATGACGACCAGGAACAAAGATCTTGTGCACTTGGTCACCGACAGAGCAGACGGCGCAAAAGAGCAGAGCGAGTGCGTACCGGAATCGCGCGCATGGCAGGCACTCGCCCAGGCATGCCACTGTCGCGGAAGCAAACAGTCCTACAAAGAAGAACTCAACGGTATGTGCGACGCGACGAATGTTGGCACCCATCCACAGACGAACGGGCGCAAGCGGGTCGGGATGAACAGTGGCAGTCGTTGAATCCGTGCCCTCGACGGCATCCCCCGCCTGGAACTCCTGCGTGGCGTCGGGCCGCACGTCCGCGGCCCGTCCTTCCACCGCACGCGCGGTGGACTCGCTGAGCGACGACGTCTGCTCCACGTTTTGCTCCGTCAGCATCCAAATACTTGCCAGCGTCACGACCAGCAGGACAATCGAAATCCATCCGACTATGTGCTTCACACGCGCCAAGGGCTAACCTCCGTCATTTTTTGAGCAGCAGCGAGTGTACCCCCAAATGCAGTTGTCGCCGTAGCGAAATCCAAAATGTTCGAATCGGGGCGCCAAAGGACCGTGGCGCCCCTACTCCATCTCGCGCATCCAGCGATCGAACGTCCCCACGCACACGCCTAACCGCTTTGCCGCCTGACTCCGCGTGATATCACCCGCCTCGTAGGCATCGCGTACCAGCTCGAATTGCGGGGGACAGGGCTTGCGGGGCCGGCCAAAGCGCACGCCGCGCGCTCGCGCCGCCGCAATGCCCTCGGCTTGGCGCCGGTGGATGTTCTCGCGCTCCACCTGCGCCACATAGCTCAGCAGCTGCAAAACAATATCGGCAATCAACGTACTCGTCACGTCCGACCCACCACAGTCTCTGGCGCGCGTGTCGAGCAATGGCATGTCCAGCACCACGATGGCGGCGCCGAGCTCTTTGGTTATGCACCGCCATTCCTCGAGGATCTCGCTGTAGTTACGGCCCAGCCGATCAATGGAAAGTACCACCAGCACATCGCCGGAATCCAACGCGCACAGCAGCTCGCGATACCGCGGTCGATCGAAGTCCTTGCCACTCGCATGGTCGGCAAAGATATTCGCCGGTTCCACGCCATAGGCGCCCAGCGCATCCAGCTGCCGATTCAGATTTTGATCACGCGAACTCACCCGCGCATACCCGTACACCGTTGTCATCTCATCCCCGCTCTCTCGTAAACCTCCCAAAAAGGGACAGGTTTATTTTGGTAGGTTTTATCTCCCCTATAGCAGGCGGAAGACGCAAGCGCGCGAGCGGCAAGACGATTGAACCGCCACAAAAAAGGCAGCCCCAAAAGACCGCCCCGTTCTCTATCAATCACCAAATTCCGGCTCATGAATAAGCCTGAAATCCAAGTGCCCGCGGGTCGTGTTGACGCGCGAGACCTCGATGACCACGCGTTGCCCCAACTCAAAATGGCGCCCCGTGTCGGCACCCGTCAACGTGAGCGCGTCCTCGTCAAACTCGAACCACTCGCTTCCCAAGCTCTTAATCGAGACCAAGCCCTCGACCTGTGTCAGGTCGAGGCGCACAAAGAGGCCCATACTGCTGACCCACGAAATGGTTCCGGCATAGCGCTCGCCCAGACGATCCTCGTAATACTGGGCAATCTTGATCTTTTGCGTCGCATGGCTGGCGGCGTCGGCCGCACGCTCGGCATCGCTGCATGCACGGCAAATCTGCGGCAAGATGCGCGGCAGCGACTCGCGACCCCTGCCGATCAGCCGCGGCGTGCGCGCCAAGGCATCCTTGCCGCCCAGCTGCTCATACGCCAGCTGCAGTTTAAGCACACGATGGACAACAAGGTCCGGATAGCGTCGGATAGGGCTCGTAAAGTGGCAGTAGCACGGCGCGGCGAGCGCAAAGTGGCCCTCGTTGCGCGGCTTGTACAGCGCGCGCTGCATGCTGCGCAATAGCAACGTGTTGACAAGCGGGGCATTTGCCGTGCCAGCGGCAGCGTCAACCGCCGCCTGCAGCTCATCGGGACTTCCCAGGGCAATGCCGGCCGCGCGGCGATCGTCGATGATACCCAGCTGCGCCAGCGCCACAGCGGCCCCGTGCAAGCTGTCGGGGCTGGGATCCTCATGCACGCGATAGCATGCCTCAATATCGCGGTCTGCCAGCCACTCGGCAACGCACTCGTTGGCAAGCAGCATAGCTTCCTCGATGAGCGACGTGGCACACGAGCGCTCGCGGGCCACGATCTGCACGGGAATGCCGTCCTCGTCCAGCAAAGCGCGAATCTCCGCCGTGTCAAAGTCGACCGAGCCGCGCGCACGGCGAATGCGACGGCGTCGCTCGGCAAGCTCGTTGGCAGCGACTAGGAAATCGCTCAGATCCACGTCGTAGTCGCGGGCAGTCTCTTCGCAAGTCAAACCGCGCTCAAGCGCCTCCTCGCGCGACGCCTCGGCTGCAGCAACATCCTCGGCAGCACCTTCCAACACGGAGTACTCCACCGCACCGGCACGCACCAGCAACGCCTCGGCACCGTCATAGTCCATGCGCACGCGCGAGCGAATCACACTGGGATACGGATCGTAGTGGCGGACGTGCCCCTGAGCATCGAGCTCGATGTCAACGGTAAACGCCAGGCGATCCTCGTCGGGGCGCAAGGAACACAGGTCATTCGACAGGCGCTCGGGCAACATGGGGAGCACGCGATCGGCAAGGTACACCGACGTCGTGCGATGGCGAGCCTCTAGGTCGATGTGTCCATCCCAGGCCACATAATGCGATACATCGGCGATATGGACACCCAGCTTGTAGCCGCCCTGCGTCGTGCGCTCCAAAGAGATGGCGTCGTCAAAGTCGCGCGCGTCGACCGGATCGATCGTGATGATAAAACGGTCGCGCAGATCACGGCGAAGCGGGTCCTTAAGAGCTGTCGCCACGTCGAGCGATAGCTCCTCGGCCTCGGCAAGGGCGGTCTCGGGATAACTATCGGTATAGCCGTAACGAGCCATGACATATTGAACGCCCAAGTCGGGTGCATCGTCGCCGCCAATGCGGCGCTCAAGAGTCACGGTGCCCGATTCCAAGCGTGTCGGATAGGTCAAGATGCGTGCGACGACTGCATCGCCCGGATGCACGCCTAAACGCTCCGCCGAAGTATCCTCGGGCAAAATAAAGAAATCGGCCTTGAGACGCGAATCAAGCGGCTCGATCACACCGAGGGGGCCTGCCGTCTGATACGTGCCCACCACGCTTATGGCCGCGCGCTCGACAACGCCCTCGATCACGGCACGGCGATCGCCGCGCGGTCCGGTCTTAATGCTCACGGCCACGATGTCGCCGTCCATAATCTCGCGCTTGCCGCGACCCATAACCTTATAGTCGCCATTATCGGTGACAACATAGGCGCTGTGCTCATGGAGCTGCACGCGGCCCGTCAGGCTGGGACGCCGCTCGCTGCGCACCGGCGCTCGCTTGTTGCGAGCGCTACGCTTATGTTTGTTATTGCGCCCCATGGCGCCTCCTTACTATCTGTTGCGGGGCCCGCAGGCGCATCCGCATCATGTCAAAACACTGTGCAGGCCTAAACCGCACGCATCAATGAGTCTACCCAATCAACAACAGGGCACGCACCTCGCGTCATGATCCCTATGTGACGGAGAAAATCGAATTATCGAGACAAGCCGAACTGCCGGTGAGCCCTTTTCCTCCGTCGCACGGGAATCAAAAAACGGGCCACCCCAGAGCGGGACGGCCCGTTAGCAAAACTAATTCCAGCTGTGTCTACACGCGCAGGTAGCGACGCATGGCAATGGCGGAACCAAAGAGACCGATGATCACGCCGACCAGGATCAGTGCGGCATACGTCACCAGGTAGTATTGCATCGGCAGCGCAAACGACATCCAGCCAATGCTCTCCTGAAGACGCGGAACCAACAGGTTGCGAAGCAGCTCCAAAACACCGATGGAAAGCAGCGAGCCCAAAACGGCCTGCAGCACGCCCTCGGTGATAAACGGACCGCGAATAAAGCCATTGCTGGCGCCCACCAGGCGCATGATAGCAATCTCGCGGCGGCGAGCCGTAATCGACAGGCGAATCGTGTTGTTGATAAAGATGAACGCGATAAACGTCAGCAAACCAACAAGCACAACGGCAGCGATGCGGATGTAGTTCGTCACCTGGAACAGGCGGCTCACTTCCTCCTGACCGTACAGAACGCTCGCATCGACGTCACCGTCATCCGCGATCTTCTGGAAATCGGAGTTCTTCTTGAGCTTCTTGGCCGTGCTCTCGACCTGGGACGGATCGTCCATCTCGATCGCGAACGAAGCAGGCAGCGGATTCTGGCCATCAAGTGCGCTCAGAGTGGCGTCGGCGTTACCCGACATCTTGCTCGTGTACTCGGCCAGCGCGTCGTCCTTGTCCTTATAGGTCACGGACTTAACGTTGTTCCACGTCTTGAGCTCACTCTCGAAAGCCTGGACGTCGGCCTGGTCGGCGTCATCGCTAATAAACGCGTTGATAACAACCTGGTCCTCAACGGTGCCGATCACGGAGTTCAGCATCGCGGAACCCATGATGAACAGGCCGATGATAAACAGCGAAAGGAAAATCGTGATGACGGCGCCGAGCGAGGTGGTCCAGTTACGGAAGAAGTGGCTCATTGCCTCTTTGAGCGAATAGCCCACGTTAGTTGGTGCCATAGTTGCCGTAACCTCCCCTCTCCTGGTCGCGGATAACGTGGCCGCCCTCGAGGGCGATCACGCGACGGTGCATGCTATCGACCATCTCGCGGTCGTGCGTGGCGACGATCACGGTGGTGCCGGTGCGGTTAATACGCTCGAGCAGCTTCATGATGCCCAGCGAGATCGCCGGGTCGAGGTTGCCCGTCGGCTCGTCGCAGATCAGCAGCGGCGGACGGTTGACCATAGCGCGGGCGACGGCAACGCGTTGCTGCTCGCCACCGGAAAGCTGGTCGGGCAGCGAGTCCATCTGATCGGCCAGACCGACCAGGCGCAGCACCTCGGGCACCTGGCTGCGAATGACGCCCTTGGGCTTGCCGATGCACTGCAGGGCAAACGCCACGTTTTCGTAGGCGGTCTTTTGCGGCAGAAGCTTAAAGTCCTGGAACACGGCGCCAATCTGGCGGCGCAGGAACGGAACCTTGCGGTTCTTGATCTTCATGAGGTCCTGACCGGCAACCAGGATGCGGCCACTCGTCGGCTTGACGTCGCGGTTGAGCGTCGATAGCAGCGTGGTCTTACCCGAGCCGGAGTGACCGACCAGGAAGACGAACTCGCCCGGATAGATCTCGATGTTGATGTCGTCGAGTGCGGGCTTGTTGGGCTGTGCCGGGTAGATCTTGGTGACATGCTCCATCAGAATGACGGGCTCGACACCGGCCTGCTTGGCCATCTTCTTGCGGCTGGCCTGCGGATCGATAGGCGCGAACACCGACGTAAAATCGGGGTTGTTGAGCGCATTGTCAAGACTTGCGACCTCGGCAGCCTGATCATTCTCGACCATGGGCGCAGCGGGCTGCGTAGGATCGGGAATGCCGGCAAAGAGGCCGGACTGCGCCGGCTGCGGCGCGGGCGTAGCAGGAGCCATGGGATCGGGAATGCCCGCCATGGTCGGCTGAGGCTCGGCTGACGTCTGAGGCTGGTTCACGCGAGCAGTCACCTTTTGGACGGGCTCAAAGCCCGCAGCGGCAGAAAGCTCGGCATCGCTGGTGGGATTGTAGGCAAAGGGATCGGATGCCGGCCGTGCCTGATCTGCCGGCTGTGCGGGGGCCTGGGCAATATGCTGGCCCTCTGAATCCGGAGTGGCGAAACGTGTGCCCGGGACACCTTGCCGTGTCTTGGGGGCCTCATCGCCCGCACCGGAGGTACGGAAGTGGTTACCCACTGGTGCTCCTTATCATCGTGCGTTTAAACTACATGAGCGCTTTGTATTTTAGCAGCATTAGCTTCACTGCACATAAGAAGCATGGCAGGGTTTTGGTCTCACCGGCCGCGCACAGGGCTACCTCCCAAATCGTCCTCGGACATGTCGGAGTCCCCGCTGCGCCCTTCGCGCTGCGGGGACTCCACCGTCCTGGGGAATGATTTGGGAGGTAGCCCTGTGCGCGGCCTGCGGCTACTAAGGAGTCGCCGCGTTTTTCTTGGGGTGCTGCATATACAAAGTTGGAAGGGCTGAGTTGCACTTTGCTGGTCTGGGCCCGCTTCCCGGAGGAAGCCCTTGCTTGGTGCGGGCCCGATTTGTTTGTTACCGACAAAACAGGGGCGCCCTCTTTGGGGGCGCCCCTGTTCTGGCTTGCTTACGGTTGCTGAAGCGATACTTTGCCTCGTCTTGCCCTAAGCCAAGAACTCCTTGGTGGTTGCCACGATGTTGGCGGCATCCAGGCCGTACTTGTGCAGGAGCTCGGCGCCCGGGCCGGACTCGCCAAAGGTGTCGTTGACGCCAATCTTCTTGAGCGGCGTCGGGCACTGCTCGCAGAGCACGTCGGCAACGGCGCTGCCCAGGCCGCCGATCACGGAGTGCTCCTCGACGGTCACGACGTGGCCGGTCTTGGCGGCGCTCTTGACGATCAGATCGGCGTCGATGGGCTTAATGGTGTGCATGTTGATGACCTCGGCGTCGATGCCCTCGGCAGCGAGCTGCTCGGCAGCCTCGAGAGCCTCGCCAACCATCAGGCCGCAGGCGATGATGGTCACATCGGCGCCCTCACGCATGACGATGCCGCGGCCCGGCTCGAACTTGTAGGTCTCGGGGTCGTTGATGACCGGCGAGGCCAAACGGGCAAAGCGCATGTACACGGGGCCGTCGCACTCGTAGGCGGCGCGGACCACGGCGCGGGCCTCCACGTCGTCGGCCGGGACAATCACGGTCATGCCAGGGATAACACGCATAAGGGCGATATCCTCGCAGCACTGGTGCGTGGCACCGTCCTCGCCCACCGAAATACCGGCGTGCGTGGCGCCGATCTTGACGTTGAGGTGCGGATAGCCGATGGAGTTACGGACCTGCTCAAAAGCGCGGCCGGCGGCAAACATGGCAAAGGTGCTCGCGAAGGCAGTACGACCGGTGGTCGCGATACCGGCGGCGACACCCATCAGGTTGCTCTCGGCAATGCCCACATCAAAGAAGCGGTCGGGGCAGGCGGCCTTAAACTTACCGGTCTGCGTGGCGGCGGCCAGGTCGGCGTCGAGGACCACAAAGTCGTCGTGCTCGGCAGCGAGCTCAACGAGGGCCTCGCCGTAGCTTACACGCGTGGCGATTTTCTTGACGTCTGCCATCCTAGAGCTCCTCTCCGGCGGCCGTGAGCTCTGCCATGGCCTGCTCAAACTGTTCATCGTTGGGGGCCTTGCCGTGCCAACCAACCTGGTTTTCCATAAAGGAAACGCCCTTGCCCTTCATGGTCTCGGCGATAATGGCGGTAGGCTGACCCTTGGTGGCGCGAGCCTCGGCAAAGGCGGCGCGAATCTGACCGAAGTCGTTGCCGTCGGCGAGCTCCACCACGTGGAACTTAAAGGCGCGGAACTTGTCGGCGAGCGGCATGGGATCGTTGACCTCCTCGACGGGACCGTCAATCTGCAGGCCGTTGTGGTCAACGATCACGCAGAGGTTGTCGAGCTGCTGATTGCCGGCAAACATGGCGGCCTCCCAGACCTGGCCCTCCTCGCTCTCGCCGTCGCCCAGCAGGGCGTACGTGCGGTAAGTATCGCCCCAGTGCTTGGCGGCGACGGCCATGCCCACGGCGGCGGAGATGCCCTGGCCCAGCGAGCCAGTGGACATGTCGACGCCCGGGGTATCGTTCATGTTGGGGTGGCCCTGCAGGTGGCTGCCGATATGGCGCAGCGTCTCGAGGTCCTCCTTGGGGAAGAATCCGCGCTCGGCGAGCACGGCGTACAGACCCGGAGCGCAATGGCCCTTGGAGAGCACAAAGCGGTCGCGGTCGGCCTTGCGAGGATCGGCCGGGTCGACATTCATTTCCTCAAAGTACAGATAAGTCATGATGTCGGCAGAGCCGAGCGAACCGCCCGGATGGCCGGACTTGGCAGCGTGCACGCCGGTGACGATGCCCTTCCTTACCTCGTTGGCAACCTTTTTGAGCTCTTCGTCGCTCATTGTGCCTTCCTTTCATCCTCTTTAGACAAGATGCGCACGGCGCAGAAGGTAATCCCAACCCAGCCGCAATGCACGTGCGCCATTCATTATGCTGGAAACTGAAGGCTTTACCAGAGTTTTTATCATTATTTGAATAATTTAGCTGGCAGACCCGCTGATGAATCGGTTTATCAATGTGAACGTCTTTTGGATGGAGCGCAGTCTGCCCTACGCGTTAATGTCCTTGAACCCCTCGCCGAAGGCTTCCGTAACGTCGGCGACCGTCACGATAGCTTGAGGATCGCGCTCACGCACGATGGTCTTAAGTGTATTGAGCTCGCGGCGGCTAACGATCACCATAATCACCGGCTTCTCCGCGCCCGAATACATGCCGGTCGCCTTAAATTTAGTGCAACCGCGACCCAGACCATACATGATATCGGCCGCGATATCGGGGAAATTCTCCGAGATGATGAGCACCATACGGCGCTTGTTGCCGCCATCGACCACAGCGTCGATCACATAGCCGCTAATCACCATCGAAAGCCCTGCATACAGCGCGTTCTCTAGAGAGAAAACGGGGGCCGATGCCGCGCATACGGCGACATCGATCGCCATGACGGTCGAACCCACCGGCAGCGAGGTATTACGCGAGATAATCTGGCCGATGGTGTCGGAGCCGCCGGTGTTGGCGCCGGCGCGTAACACCATGCCGTAACCAATGCCCGTGATAATGCCGCCCCACATAGCGGGAAGCATCAGGTCTGCATCTGCCAGAGGCGCTACAAACGGGGCAAACAGGTCGGTAAAGAAGCCCAGTAGCACAAAGCCTGTCGCCGTCTGTACCACATAGAACATGCCGCCCTCGCGCATTACGACCAGCAACAGTAAGGCGTTCATCACGATGGTTTGGATACCGACGGGCAGCGACACGCCCCGCGCGGCACCGACCGCCTGGATAATAGTCGCAAGGCCCGTAACGCCACCGGCGGCAAGACCGTTGGGAATCAAAAACAGGTCGGTCGCGATGGCCGCCAAAGCGCACCCAAGCATAATCTGGGGCAGATCGTGGAAGAAGTTCATTGAAAGAATGCGCTTAATATCCAGACGATATGCCATGCTACCCCCCTCAAAAAAGCGCACCCCATTGGGTGCGCTTTGAACTTCTTACCGTATTTGATTCTACCGATTCGCCAAGGAAAAACCACCCCGCGGCGGGTTTGCTCTGGATATAAAACCGCCCTGTCCAGAGTTTAGTGTCGGTCCGTGACTCACCCGGGGCTTAAGCGGACGGAGACTCCGCATCAGCATTGCCGGTAGCCCAGCGATGGTAGCCGATCACAAACGGATCCAAGTCGCCATCGTCGAGAACGGCGTCGACGTTGCTGGTCTCCACGCCCGAGCGCAGGTCCTTGACCATCTGATACGGATAGAGCACGTAGCTGCGGATCTGGTTGCCAAAGCCAATCGTGGTCTTGGGACCGCGGATCTCGTCGAGCGCCTCGGCGCGCTTCTCGAGCTCAATCTCGTACAGGCGGGCCTTGAGAATCTGCATACACGCGGCCTTGTTCTGAATCTGGCTGCGCTCATTTTGGCAGGTCACTACAATGCCGCTGGGAAAATGCGTCACGCGCACGGCGGAGTCGGTAGTGTTGACGCCCTGGCCGCCCGGGCCGCTTGCGTGGTACACGTCGACGCGGATATCGTCGGGGTTGATCTCGATATCGATATCGTCGGGCAGCACCGGAATGACCTCGACGCCGGCAAACGTAGTCTGTCGACGCTTCTTGTCATCAGTGGGGCTAATGCGCACCAAACGGTGAACGCCGGCCTCGGCACGAAGCATACCGAAGGCATCCTTGCCCTCAACGGTAAAGGTCGCGCGATCAATGCCAATGACCTCGGCAGCGGGGCAATCGTTGATGGTGACCTTCCAGCCGCGGCGCTGGCAGTACTTCATGTACATCTTAAAGAGCATGAAGGTCCAGTCCTGCGCCTCCAGGCCGCCCTGTCCGGGCTTGATGGTCACAATCGCGTCACCGTGATCGAACTCGCCGGTAAACCAGCTCGAAAGTTCGAGCTCATCGATGGCGCGCGCCAGACGATCCGCCGTGGCGGCAGCCTCCTCATGCAGTGCAGCGGCATCGGGGTCATCGCCCATTTCCTCGGCAAGTTCCAGCGCCGCGCGGGCATCGGAGAGCTCGCCGCGCGCGGTATCCACGGCGGCGATATCCTCCTTGGCGCGCGCAATCTCTTCCATCGTGGCGCGAGCGGCATCGGCGTCGTCCCAAAAGCCGGGAGCGACGCTCTTGGCCTCAAGCTCGGTCACGTGGGTGCGCTTCTCGTCCAAATGAAGATACGACTCAACCTCGCCGAGCCGGTCCGCAAACTTGTCCAGCTCGGCGGGCGTTACCTCTAAAGCCTCGGCCATTAACGATTCCTGCCGTGGCAGTACTTGAACTTCTTGCCGCTGCCGCAAGGGCACGGTTCGTTGCGACCCACGTTGACATACGGGTCGTCGCTCTCGGACTTGCGGTAGGTGGTCACCTTAGCGCCGTTGTTGACAGCTGCCGGTCCGCCCTGGACGGCCGTGCGAGCCTGTGCCCGTGCCTCCTTGCGCAGGACCGAGTTGCCGTTGTCGCCATCGACGTCGGCGGGGCCGGAGAAGCGCGCACCCTCGAGCGCGGGCTCTTCCTTGTGCTCGACGGCACGCGGGGCGGCCTTGATCTCGATGCGCAGGACGGTGCGCAGGTAATCCTCATACATGGTGTCAACGAGCATCTGGAAGGCACCATAGGCCTCAGTCTTGTACTCGACCAGCGGGTCGCGCTGACCAAAGCCGCGCAGGCCGATACCGGTCTTGAGGTAGTCCATCTCCTGCAGGTAGTTCATCCAGCGGGTATCGATGACGCGCAACATAACCTGAGTATTGAGCTCGCGCATGAGGTCCTCGCCCAGGCGCTCGGCCTTCATGTTGTAGCACTTCTCGACGTAGGCTAGGACATCGGCAGCAAGGGCCTCGTAATCCTCGTCGGGGAACTTGGGCGTATCGATATGGCCGGTCAGCTCCACGACCCACTTGCGCAGGCCATCGAGGTCACGCTCGCCGTCGTGGCTGTCCTTAGTGCAAAACTCCTGCACGCAGCGGTACACGGTGTCGTGCATGACCTCGGTGATGTGGTCGGTCAGGTCCTTACCGTCCAGAATCTTGTTGCGCTCGGCGTAGATAACCTGGCGCTGCTTGTTCATCACGTCGTCGTACTCAAGAACGCTCTTGCGCATGGAGAAGTTGATGCTCTCGACCTTGTGCTGGGCGCTCTCGACGGCCTTGGAGATGATCTTGTGCTGGATGGGCATGTCGTCGCCCATTTCTGCCGTGACCATCATCTTGGAGACGCGGTCCATCTTGTCGCCACCGAACAGGCGCATCAGATCGTCCTCGAGCGACAGGTAGAACTGGGTCTCGCCCGGATCGCCCTGACGGCCAGAACGGCCACGCAGCTGATTGTCGATACGGCGGGACTCATGGCGCTCGGTGCCGATGACGGTCAGACCGCCGGCCGCAAGCACGCGCTCGCGCTCGGCCTTGCAGGTCTCCTTGGCCTCGGCGTTAAACTGCTCGAGCTGCTCGGGCGTCACGTCCTCCATGGTCAGGCCCTCGTACTCCAGGCGCTCGCGCACCAGCTCGTCGGGGTTGCCGCCCAGCAAGATGTCCGTACCACGACCGGCCATGTTGGTGGCGATGGTCACGGCGCCGTAGCGTCCGGCCTGGGCAACGATATGAGCCTCGCGCTCGTGGTGCTTTGCGTTGAGGACCTCGTGCGCGATGCCGCGCTTGGTAAGGGCGGCCGACAGCTTCTCGGAGCTTTCGATGGAGACGGTGCCGACCAGGACCGGCTGGCCCTTGGCATGACGCTGCTCGACATCATTGGCAACGGCGTTGTACTTGGCCTGGATGGTGCGGTACACCAGGTCCTCGTGATCGACACGCTTCACGGGCTTGTTGGAGGGGATGACCTCGACGGGCAGCTTGTAGATCTCGCGGAACTCGGCATCCTCGGTGAGTGCCGTACCGGTCATGCCGGAGAGCTTGTCATACAGACGGAAGTAGTTCTGCAGGGTGATGGTGGCAAGGGTCTGGTTTTCCTCGCGCACGAGCACGCCCTCTTTGGCCTCGATGGCCTGGTGCAAGCCCTCGGAGTAGCGGCGGCCCTCCATGATGCGGCCGGTGAACTCATCGACAATCTTGACCTCGCCGTTGGTAACGACGTACTGCTTGTCGCGGTGGAACATGTATTGGGCCTTCAACGCCTGCTGCAGGTGGTTGACCAGCTGGCCCGAAAGGTCGGCGTAGATGTCCTCGATACCCAGGCGGCGCTCGATCTTCTTGAGGCCGCGCTCGGTGGCGGCAATGGTGTGCTTGGCCTCGTCCATGACGTAGTCGCCCGTGGGCTCCACGTCCTCGGTGGCGGTGAGCATATCGTGCGACACGTCCTCGCCGCGCTCCAGCCCGCGCACGGCGCGCGCGAAGTCCTTGTAGGTGCTGGCCGACTTGGTGCCGGCGCCCGAGATGATCAGCGGGGTCCTGGCCTCGTCGATCAGGATGGAGTCGACCTCGTCGACGATAGCGTAGCTGTGGCCGCGCTGGACGCGCTGCTCGGGGCGGGTGACCATGTTGTCACGCAGGTAGTCAAAGCCAAACTCGGAGTTGGTGCCGTAGGTGACATCGGCCTGGTAGGCCGGGCGCTTAAGCTCGAGCGGCATGTTGTTCTGCAGCAGGCCGACGGTCATACCCAAATACTTGTAGATGCGGCCCATCCACTCGGAGTCGCGCTTTGCCAGGTAGTCGTTGACGGTAACGACATGCACGCCCTTGCCGGCGATGGCGTTAAGATAGCCGGCCAGGGTGGAGACGAGCGTCTTGCCTTCGCCGGTCTTCATCTCGGCAATATGACCCTCGTGCAGCGCCATGGCGCCGATGAGCTGTACGTCAAAGTGACGCATGCCCGTGATGCGCTTTGAAGCCTCGCGCACGGTGGCAAAGGCCTCGGGGAGCATGTCGTCAAGCGACTCGCCGTTAGCATAACGCTCGCGGAACTTATCGGTCTGGCCGCGAAGCTCCTCCTCGGTCATCTTCTCAAACTGAGGCTCAAGCCCGTTGATCTGGTCAACGATCTTGTAGTAGCGCTTAAGGTCCTTATCGGATCCAAAGGACAGCAGCTTTGACATGAATCCCATGTGGTTTTCCTTTTTTGGCCATCGCCCGTAGCGCACTGCACTGGGCGAGTTAAACACAGATAGTTGTACTTTAGCCAAACGGGACGCACGCTATACGCTCGACCTCATCCCCCACGTAATAACTACGACCGACCTGCCAAAAAGGGACGTTTTATTTTAGTGGCTACGGCCCAGATAGGCGCCGATAACTTTGCGCTGCTCGGCGCTCGCCCGATAGTAGACGCGAAGCTCGCCTTCGGCATCCAAATCAAAGCGCGCCTCGTCAATCAGGCCATTCTTGTGCGCGGTCATGAGCGCCTCCTGCATGCGCGGCCTTGCAAAGGCGGCAAACGATGCATACTCGGCCGCGAGATCGGCCATCACATCGTCGACGCAAGCCTCGTCATGGCAAACAAAATAATCGAGCATGGCATAGTTAAGCGGAAGCATCCCGATCACCGTCCTTTTTAACCATGTCGAGGGGATTCACGGCGATCAGGCAAATGCCGACGAGGTTGACGACGGCCGCCACCCATGCGACGGACGGAAGCGCGTAGCCGTCAAAGCCCAAGACCAGGCCGACGATAATCCACGTAAACAGCGGCGCTGTAAAGGTATAGGTGCCGTTGATGGCCATGCCCAGCGCCGTGCCGCACATGGAGTTGGCGCGATACCAGCTCATAAACGAAAAGTAGGCAGCAAAACCGGAGCAGGCGAAAAACGCGACGGAGGATTTGTCGGTGAGCGCTTGGGCGACAAGGACGTAACTCTGACCAAGGGGCTCTCCGCATGCCAAGGTTAGGACCGGCAGTACCAAGCACAGGTTGCCGACCCCCGAGACAAGCTGACGAATGTTGATGGCGATCTGAGGATCGATCATGCAGGTGGCGCGGCCGCCCACGCATCCCTCGACGCCCCAGCACAGGGCGGCTAACAGCGCCAGGCCCAAGCCAAGCGGCATGCCGGAAGATGCCTGCCCGCTCAGGCCGGCGCTACCGATCATAGCGCCGGCGACCACGCAGGCAACGATGCCGGTGACGACACGGGGGCTAAGCGGCTGTCGGTAGAGCACGCGGGCGAGCACCGCACCGATCGCGGGGTTGAGCGCGGCGATGGGCACGGCAAGCGTGCCTGCCTGCGAAAGCGCGATAACGTAGGCGGCAGAAGCGATGGGCCCGCCAATGAAGGCGGCGGCGATAACGATGACGCCGGGCTTTGAGGCGATGCAGCGGCCTAGGTCGGCGAGTTTGCCCTGACCGGCAGTGAAAAACGTGGCCCAGACGGCACTCAGCACGTCATTGACGCCCGAGGCGATTGTGGGCAAGATGAATACCGCCAAAAGGCCGGAGGGAGCAAATGCATCGAACCAACCGGCCCAAACGCCAAAGAGCTGACCGGCGGTAACAAAGGCCGTGTACAGCGCATACATGCAGCTCGAAAGAGCCGCGACAGCGATACCCTTCCTAAAATAGGCAGCATCGAGCGCACGCTTCTTTGCCACCGCGAGCTCGCGATTGCCCAAGGACGTCGATGTGTCCACGTAGCCTCCTATCGGTTACCTGCCAAAAAGGGACAGGTTTATTTTGGCAGGTTTTATCTGGGCAAACCAAAAATCCCCACCGTTCGGTACAAAGAGGGCGTGCTACTTTGCGTCGATAAGAAAAGGGCCGTGCACCCAATTGGATGCACGGCCCTTTTGCCATGAATGCGAGCGATTCCTCGGCGAGCTATTTACTCAGCAGCCTCGGTGGTCTCGGCCTCGGCAGCGGCCTCCTCGACGGGAGCCTCTGCGGGAGCCTCGGCGGCCTGCTTGGCAGCCTCCTCGGCAAACTTAGCGGCACGCTTGGCCTTCTCGGCAGCCTTAGCCTCAGCGGCGGCCTTGCGAGCGGCCTCGGCCTCAGCAGCCTTGGCGGCCTTGGCAGCCTTGGCCTCCTCGGCCTTCTTGAGCTGGGCGGCAGCGGCGCCACCGAACTTGTCGGCGAAGCGCTGGACGCGTCCACCGGTGTCGACGAACTTCTGCTGGCCGGTGTAGAACGGGTGGCACTCGTTGCAAAGCTCGACCCTCATCTCGGACACGGTAGCGTGCGTCTTGAAGGTGTTGCCGCAGGAGCACGTCACCGTGCACTCGACATACTGGGGATGGATACCCTGCTTCATGGTAGGACTCCTTATTGGTCAGGCGCTGGTTACCGATCAGCGCATAAGGCGTCTTGGTTTCCGACCAAGACAACAAACTCGGCTATGTTACCACGGCGTCGAGCGTCCCACAAAAGGTTCACGGTCTTTACGCCGGAGCGCACAGGCGAATCTGCCCGATCGCGGCGCCAACAGAGCCGCCCGAGCTGTCAAGAGTGCCAAAAATACACCCTACGAGACAAGCGCTCCATGTTGCAGACGTGTAACGCCGCAGCAAAGGTGCCCCTTTTTGCACAGGACAGGTACAATGATGAACACTGTACCGTAGCGGAGCGCCGCCGCGCGCCGCCAACACGCGAAAGGGTTTCCCATGGCCGAGATCTCGTCCTCCCGTATCGTCATCACCGTCCTTGGCAAGAACCGCCCCGGCATTGTCGCCGGCGTCACCCGCGTCCTGGGCGAAGCCAATGTCGACATCCGCGACATTACGCAGTCCATTATCGAGGACATCTTCACCATGACCATGCTGGCCGACACCGCCGAGTCCAAGCTCGACTTCGCCGAGCTGCAGAAGGCCCTGGCCGAGGCCGGCGAGCTTTCGGGCGTTAACGTGTCCATCCAGCGCGAGGACGTCTTTAACTTTATGTACCGCCTGTAGCGAACAGGCTGCGTGACGACGGCCCAACGTGCGCCCAGGCGCAACGTCGCCACATGGCCCGGAGAGGAGCGCACATGGCCTACGACGCCAAGAAAATCTATTACCGCTTCGACGACCACCTGAGCCGCCTGGTCTTGGACTACGAAGCAAGCCGCCAGATTTCGCCCGAAAGCGAAAATCTATACTACGGCCTGCCGACCGACCCTTATGACGAGGACCTGTTTGTCGAGCACGATGTCAAGCGCGGCCTGCGCAATGCAGATGGCTCGGGCGTGGTTGCAGGCCTCACTCGCATCTCGGATGTGCATGGCTACAACAAGGTCGACGGAAAGGTTGTGCCCGATCAGGGCAAGCTCACGCTTCGTGGCTACAGCATCGAAGATCTGGTCAACAATGCCCAGGCCGAGAACCGCTACGGCTACGAAGAAGTCGCCTACCTGCTCATCACGGGCTCTCTGCCCACCAAGGAAGAGCTTGACGGTTTTTGCGAACGCCTGGGTGCTTTTAGGCACCTGAGCGACGAATACGTCCGCGTGTTCCCCATGACCACGGTATCCTCGAGCATCATGAACGTGCTTCAGCGCGCCGTGTTGCTGCTCTATGCCTTCGATGCCGAGCCCGATGTAATCACACCCGAGCACGAGATCGACGTTGCCATTTCCATGCTGGCACGTCTACCCCGCATCGCCGCCTTTGCGCACATGGCATCGATCGCAAAGTGCCACGGTTCGGAGATGCACGTGCCGCACCCCACGCCCGGTCTCTCCACCGCCGAGACCATTCTGCAGGTCCTGCGCGGCGGCATGGCGTTCACCCGCGACGAGGCCATGCTGCTCGACGTGATGCTCATGCTCCACGCCGAGCACGGCGGCGGCAACAACTCCACCTTCGCCTGCCGCGTGCTGTCGTCTTCGGCCACCGACCCGTATTCCGCCTACGCCGCGGCTGTCGGCTCGCTCAAGGGCCCGCGTCACGGCGGTGCCAACGCCAAGGTCGTATCCATGCACGAGGACATTCGCGCGCATGTTTCCAACTGGGAAGACGATGACGAGGTCGCTGCATATCTGAGCAAGATTCTCGACAAGCAGGCCTTTGACGGCACGGGGCTCATCTACGGCATGGGACACGCCGTCTACACGCTCAGCGACCCGCGCGCCGAGGTCTGCCGCCACTACGCACGTTCGCTCGCCGCCAAGAAAGATCTGGGCGAGGAATTCGCGCTGATCGAGCGCATCGAGCGCCTGGCGCCCCAGGTCATGCGCGACCACGGCATGACCAAGCCTATCTGCGCCAATATTGACCTGTACACGGGCTTTATCTACAAGATGCTCGGCGTACCCGAGACGCTCTTTACGCCGATGTTCGCCGTGGCCCGCATGGCAGGCTGGTCGGCACACCGCATGGAAGAGCTCTTCTGCGCACACCGTATTATTCGCCCGGCATACCGTCCGGTAATCGAGCCACTGGAGTACAAGCCACTCGCCGACCGTTAGGACGCGCACCGTTATAGAGCACGAGCGTGGCCAGGGTATCACCGCCCTCGGCCACGCTTTTTATGCCAGCAGAAAGGGCTGCATCGAATGATTGTTTTTTCCGATATGGATGGAACACTGTTGACGAGTGACAAGCAGATGAGCGACGCCACCTGGGCGATGCTCGACGAGCTCGCACGTCGCGGCATTGAGTTTGTACCGTGCACGGGGCGTCCGCTGTCGGGCGTCTTTGAGGACATCCTCGCCCATCCTGCCGTGCACTACGCGGTCTGCGCCAATGGTGCTAGCGTCTGGCAGCTCGACGAGGATATGCCCACCGATGCCTCACGCGCCACGCGCATATTGAGCCGACCGCTCGACCGCGCCATCGCCCACCGCGTCCATAGCATTGCCGCTGGCCACGATGTGACCTTCGATATCTTCGCGGATGGACAGTGCTTCCTCCCCCGCTCGCTCTACACGCGCCTGGACGAATTCTGCGGCGGAGATCCTCACATCGCGGCATCGCTCAAGCGCACGCGAACGCCGATCGACATGGATATCGACAGCAAGATCGACGAGGTCGAGGTGCTCGAACGCATCGCCATGTACTGGCACGACCCAGCCGATCGCGATGCTATCGTGGCGGCGCTCGACACACTCGAAGGCATTGAGGTCACGCGTTCGTACGCCATGAATATCGAGGTCATGGGCGGGGGCGCCACCAAGGGAACGGCATTGGCTTGGCTATGTGGGCATCTGGGCGAGCCTCTCGCCGACGCCTGGGCGTTCGGCGACAACATCAACGACATCCCCATGCTGCAGGCAGCGGGCCACGGTACGGCGATGATCAATGCCGAGCCCGAGGACCGCGAAGCCGCCGGCGCCATCACCGAATACGACAACGACCACGACGGCGTCGCCCGCGCCATCATGGCCGCCCTCGCCTAGCAGCAGCAACCCGGCAGGGTAGCTAATTTGGGACGGGGCTTTTTTAGCTACCCTGGTCACAGTAGTCGTTGGGGGCACTCTTCGCGGGGCGCTGCAAGGACTGTCCCCATCTGCCGAATTAGGCGAGACTCTCCAGCACGCGACGGAGCTCCTGCTGGACGGCGTGGTCGCGGTTGCACCCCACCACGCGATCGGCGACTGCCTTGAGCGCGGGGCGCGCGTTTTCCATCGCGCAGCCCGTGCCGACAAAGCGAATGATCTCGTAGTCGTTCATCGAGTCGCCAAATGCCATGATCTCATCGCGCCCAATGCCGTAATGCTCCGCGAGCTGCGCGATGCCAGAGGCCTTCGACACGCCGGGCTGCATGGCATCGATCCACGCGTTGCCCGAAGGCGCAAAAGTAAAGAACTGGCCGAGCTCGCGCTGCAGTACGTAAGCGCTGTCCATAACGGCACCATCATCGCAAAAGATACTCGCCTTGATGATATTTACGCTGGGATCGGGCAGCTCCCAAATGCGCTCGGCATTGGGAAGGTCCTTATCGACCTCGCGTACGAACTTGCACTCGTCATCGAGCAAAAAGGACTTGGTTCGGTCAAAGAGTGCAAGATGCAAATTGGGAAACGTCGCGACGGCCTGGGCGAGCTTTCGAATCGCCAGGTGCGAATACACCTCGCGGTCTACCATTTTGCCGTCGGCGTAGACCTGGGCACCGTTAGCTGCGACAAAGTCCATCTTGTCGCGAACAGGCGCAAAGAACTCGCACAGGCGATCGTAGCGGCGGCCTGACGATGCGGCAAAATGCACGCCATGCTCGCGTAGCGCCAAAATCAGTTCGTAGGTCTCGGGAGGCACCTGGCCGTTTTCGTCAAGCAGCGTGCCGTCCATATCGGATGCAATCAGCTTAAACATAGTAAAGCTCCCTTCGGGCTTGCTGGAATCGAACGTGTATCCGATTCCAACGTACCCAAAGGGAGCTCAAATAAGACCCCGCAGTCATAAACGTTACATAGACCTGGCAAATAGCTCACGCGCGCCAGAGAGCCCACGGTCGCGGCGTCAGGCGACACGCCAAAGAGTGTCCCCAGCGACTAGTCGTTTAAGAACGTCCCCGATGACTAGTCGGCGTAGGTGAAGGTCGTGACGTCGAACATGCCCTCGGGGCGGATGCGGAGCGTCGGGATGACCGGCAGGGGCAGGAAGATGATGCCCATGATGGGGTCGAGCGGCGGCTCAATACCCATGGCGCGCGCCTTGACCATAAAGTCGTCGTGCTGCGCTGCGACATCCTCGGCCGTGCCCTCGCTCATCAGGCCACCGAGCGCCAGCGGAATGCGCGCCACGACCTCGCCGTTGCGCACCAGCACGTGACCGCCCTGGCCCACGGCCTCAACAGCAGCCATCATATCGGCGGCGTTGTCGCCCACCACGCACACGTTGTGCGAGTCGTGGCCGATCGTGGAGGCAATGGCACCACCGGTGATGGTGAAACCGCGCACCCAGCCGCGACCGATATGCTTGCCGACCAGGCCCAGGCCATCGGGGCCGTCGCCGTCGACGCCCTCGGCTTGCAGCGACACGCCGCGGCCATGGCGCTCAATCAGCATAATGCGGCGCAGGCCCTCGGCGCTCTCGGGGCGAGCCATACCCGTGATGGCCTTACCCGGCACCACGTCAATCACAGCCTCGCCCGGCTTAAAGGCATAGTCGAAAACGTCGAGCGAAAGCTTCGGCAGCTTAACAGAGGCGCGCAGCTCGTCGGCAAGGGCTGCAACCTCAGCCATCTCGGGTGCGATCTCGCCCACAAAGGCGCCATCCTGCGCCACCAGAGCACCGGCGGCATATACGCGATGCGGGGCCGTGGCAAACGTCAGATCGTTGAGCACCAGCAGGTCGGCACGCTTACCCGGAGCGATGGCGCCGCGGAGCTCATGCGGATCGCGGCAACCGTGGTCCAGACCAAAGGCCTCGGCCGTGGAAAGGGACGCCATGGAGATGGCGACCACCGGGTCGATGCCGGCCTCGATGGCCACGCGGCAGGCGTTGTCGATCATGCCGGTCGAAAGCGCGTCGGAGGGGGCGCGGTCGTCGGTCGCAAAGCAGCAGCGGCGAGCACGGGCGGGGTTTTCCAGCAGCATAGGCGACAGGTTGGCAAGATCATGGCTGCAGGTGCCTTCGCGCAGCATGACATACATGCCGCGGGATAGCTTGTCGAGCGCTTCCTCGGGAATCGTCGACTCGTGGTCGGCGATAATACCCGCCGCGGCATAGGCGTTGAGATCCTTGCCGGCAACAAGCGGAGCATGACCGTCAACCTGCTTGGACGGTGTCTGGTTGGCAGCATCGATGCGAGCGCAGGTCTCGGGGTCGGCCATAAAGACACCCGGCAGGTTCATCATTTCGCCCAGGCCAAAGACGTCGCCCGGATGCTCGGCAAAAAACGCCTGCATATCGGCAGCAGTGATGACGGCACCGGCCTGCTCGTCGGGCAGTGCGGGCACGCACGAAGGCATCATGTACTTGATGGAGATGGGCGCGCGACAACCGTCCTCGATCATAAAGCGCAGGCCGTCTAGGCCGGAAACGTTAGCGATCTCGTGACTGTCGGCAATAGCGGTGGTGGTACCACGCGTCGCCGCCATGCGCGCATACTCGGCAGGGCGGATGTTCGAAGACTCGATATGCAAGTGTCCGTCAATAAAACCGGGTGCGAGATAGCGACCCTGACAGTCGATGACCTCAGCTGCCTCGTACGTGCCAGCAGCGTCATCTCGACCATCGTAGAGAACACCGACGATCACGCCGTCCTTGACGGCGACGCTACCGGGCGCCACGCGCTGACCGTACACATCGACGATCTGCGCGTTGGCAAACAGCGTGTCGACGGGCACGCGGCCCTCGGCGGCATCGATCACAGACCTCATGACCTCAACGGACATACATACTCCTTTAACCGTAGAAAAAAGCTGCGGAGCGGACAGACCTTCACCGCAGCAAGCCAATAGCCATTGTATGCCCAAACGATGGGCCAGCAATACGCCCCTCTGCTTAACGGCACGCACCACTTGGCGCAATGGGGACAGGCTGCTTTGCACCAAAAAGAAACGTCCCTAAGTGCCAACCAGGACAACGCCGTAGGTGGAGGACGGACAGCGAGCGGACTCCAGAGCGAACAAATTGGCATGAAAAGAGGACGGCATAGACCTTCTGGTCATGCCGTCCTCTTTGAATGACAAGTTGTCGCTCTGGAGCCCGCGCAGCGTCAAGCTGTTACGCGGTTTGGTAAAACCGCGTAACTAAATAAGCTTAAAGCCCTTGCGCTTGCCCACGGAGAGGGTGTCGCCCAGCTTGAGGGCACTGGGGTCGATGTTGTAGCTCTTGGGAGCCACGGCCTTGCCGTTGATCTTGACACCGCCGCCGTCAATGTCGCGGCGGGCCTGACCGGCGCTGGCCGAAAGACCCAGGTCCTTGAGCAGGCCGGCAAGGTAAATCTGGCCCTCGTCGTTTACGGTCAGCTCAACATGCTTCTCGGGGAAGTCGGCGAGCTGGCCCTCCTTGAACACGCGGTCGAACTCGGCCTGAGCCTCGTCGCCGGCACCGGCGCCGTGGTAGGTGTCGCACAGGTCGCGGCCCAGAGCGCGCTTGAGCTCATAGGGATCGGCAGAGCCATCGGCCAGGGCAGCGTCGATCTTGTCGACCTCGGCCGGGGTGAGCGAGCTCGCCAGGCGGTAGTACTTGCCGATCATCTCGTCGGGGATGGACATGGTCTTGCCGAACATATCCTTGGGCGCGTCGGTCAGACCGATGTAGTTGCCATAGGACTTGGACATCTTACGGACGCCATCGGTGCCCTCGAGCAGCGGCATGGTGAGCGCGATCTGCGGCTCCATGCCCATCTTCTCCATGAGCTCACGGCCGGCGAGCAGGTTGAAAAGCTGGTCGGTGCCGCCCATCTCCACGTCAGCCTTGATCATGACCGAATCGTATGCTTGCATCACGGGATACAGGAACTCGTGCAGGGCGATCGGCGTCTGGGACTGATAGCGCTTGGTAAAGTCATCGCGCTCAAGAATGCGGGCGACGGTGAACTTGGAGCACACCTGCAGCAGACCGGCCAGGTCCATCGACAAGATCCAGTCGCCGTTGTGCACGATGGTGGTCTTCTCGGGGTCCAAGATCTTCATGGCCTGGCTCACGTAAGTCTCGGCGTTGGCCTCGATCTGCTCCTGAGAAAGCTGCGGGCGGGTGGAGTTCTTGCCCGAAGGATCGCCAATCAGCGCGGTACCGTTGCCGATGATCAGGGTGACGTTATGGCCCAGGTCCTGGAACTGGCGCATCTTGCGCAGGGGCACGGCGTGGCCCAGGTGCAGGTCGGGGCTGGTGGGATCGACGCCGAGCTTGATGTTGAGGGGCTCACCCTTCTCAAGCTTCTTACGAAGGTCGGCCTCGGGGACGATCTTCGCGGCGCCCGAGGTGATGATACGCATTTGCTCGTCAACAGACAGCATTGGGTATCCTCCTTTTGCTATAGCACCCTCGCCGAAAACGGCGGTGCTGGAAGTCCATAAACTCTCATATGATAACAAACTGACGCGACGCAGCACCTACGACAGGAAAATCCTCGTCCTGCCGCATGCGTCGATGGCAACTGGCAGACGTGTACCGTCACGATCGACCAGATAGCGCGTCTGCCGGCGACGCAAGCAGTCGCAGCAACAAGCCTGTCCCGTCGCATCGGTGGCACAGACGCCCTCGGCGGTCAGCAGGCAGTGCTCGCACACCATAAGCTCGGGACGATCGGTATCGACGGGGCCCAGGACGCCAGGACAGGCGGCAAGCTCGGCAACGCGTTTCGTATCGTGAGCGACAAGTTCGGCAGGCAAAAACACGCGCTGCGCCCCAAGCCCCCGCAACCAGGCGAGCGTTGCCCGGTTCGCACAGAACACCGGCGCTGCCACGTCAAAGACGACGCGCAGTTCGCGAGCTATCGCCACTTGTCCCAGATTACGACAGACGATGCGGCCGGCGCGCTGCATGAGCGACCGAGTGCGCTCGATATCGCCCACACGGCAGACCTCGTCGAGCACAACAGTCGCATCGGACAGGTCGAGCTCTTCGTTCGGGTCCTGGTCCATCAGCTGCCAGGCAAAGACCAAGCGAGCGGCGACAGACTCTGCAGGTTCTTCCGGCTGCGCGCCACCATCCATCAGAACGCCCGCAAACGGCAGCGTCTCGACAGCGCGTTTCGCAAGCACGGCCGCATCGGCCTCGGCCCGCATGCGCTCCAGTGCCGCCGCCGTTTGCTCAAGCACACCAGCGCTGCGAATCAGATACACTTCGCAGCCCGCGTCGACCTTGCGCTTGCAATGGACAACGATGCGCTCTCCCGCCGCGGCATCCACCGGGCAGGGAACTTGCGGCCAGCGTTTAGGTACATCGGGCCGAGCGTCGGCGCCCGGGTAAAACCTGATCTCGAGCGTATCGCCCGCCGCCACGGCGGCATCGAGCTCGACGGTCACTTCCTCGTGTCCCACGGCAACCAAACGGCCCACACGCACGCCCTGGTTGATCGCGCGTTCAAAACTCATAAGCTCCGCGCCCGAGCGGCCTCGCAGATACGCGTCGGTAAACCCGCGGTTAAACGACCTTCCCAGCTCACGTTCGAGCGCCCGCACGGCATCGGGATCCCACGCGCCATCACGCAGCATATCGAGCGCCCGGCGCCACGCCCGCACCACGTTGTAGACGTAGTCGGGGTTCTTCATACGCCCCTCGATCTTGAGCGACGCCACCCCGGCAGCAACAAGCTCGGGTAAATGAGCAATGCCCAGATAGTCACGCGGGCAGAGCAGACGATCGCCTTCGACGGCAACGACGCTCTCCCCAGCCTCATCCACCAAATCGTATGCCAGACGGCACGGCTGCGTGCAGTCGCCACGCATCGCCGACCGTCCGCGCCGCAGGGCCGAAAACTCGCACGCGCCCGAATAGCCAATGCATATGGCGCCATGGCAGAACACCTCGATGGGCACACCGGTAGCGCAGAGCGTCGCAATCTCTGCCACGGTCAGCTCGCGCGCCGTCGTCACGCGCTCGACCCCCAACTCGTCAGCCGCCAAACGCACAGCCCCCTTGCTATGGACGCCCGCTTGGGTGGACAGATGAATCTCGACCCCCGGAATTGCCGCATGCAGCGCGCGGGCTAGGCCCGCATCTGCCACGATCAGCGCATCGGCGCCCAGCGCATGCGCATGTGCCCCCAGTGCCACGGCTTCGGACAGCTCGTCGTCGAACACGAATACGTTGAGCGTCACGTACACGCGCACACCATGGGCGTGCGCCACGGCACACCCGCGCGCAAATTCGTCGTCACTAAACCCGTGCGCACTCACGCGGGCGTTAAATCCGCTCAACCCGGCATAAATGGCATCGGCACCTGCCGCGATCGCGGCGAGCATCTGATTGAGCCCGCCAGCCGGAGCCAACAGCTCGGGCAGTGCCAGACCCGATGTTGGCGTCCCATTCCCGCATTGTCTGCTAGGCTCCGTCGCCCAAATCGCCATCGGCAAACTCCTTACCAAGGTATGCAATCACTCTGTTAATTGCCGTCAACCAGCATACACGAGGCTTCGCGCGGCTCGATTGGTTTATCGTGTAATAACTTATGTCCATCCTGCCCGACGCATACCCGCCGCCTGGCACGACATACTTGGAGGTCAACATATGGGTCCTCGCCAACGACAGGGACACGGTCGCTCTAAGACGCACGTCCTGCCCGTCATCCTGCTTTCGCTTTTGGGCTTTTTGCTCATCGCGGGCGTAGCATTTGGCATCGGCATGATCGGCAACGTCAACCGCTGGCTGTCCGACCTGCCCGACTACACCGACGCCAACGCCTATCTGGTCAGCGAGCCTACCGAGATTGTTGACTGCAACGGCAACAAGATCGCCAGCTTCTATACCCAAAACCGCAAGTCCATCACCAAGGACCAGGTCTCCCCGTACGTCCTGCAGGGCACGATCGACGTCGAGGACGAGCGTTTCTACGAGCACGGCGGCATCGACCTCTTGGGCATCGCGCGTGCCTCGGTGGCAACCCTTGCCGGCGGCCACGAAGGAGCCTCGACCATCACCCAGCAGCTGGTGCGCAACACCATCCTGCAGGAGGAGCAGTTCGACTCGACCATCGAGCGTAAGGTGCGCGAGGCCTATATCGCCATCAAGATGGAGGACATGTACTCCAAAGACGAGATCCTCATGATGTACCTCAACACCATTTACTATGGCCACGGCGCCTATGGCATCGAGGCCGCCGCCGAGACCTACCTCTCCAAGAGTGCTTCCGACCTCACCCTGAGCGAGGCCGCGCTGCTCATCGGTCTGCCCAACTCGCCTTCACAGTACGACCCCACGGTCAATCCCGACCTGGCGCTTTCCCGCCGCAATAAGGTGCTCGACAACATGCTGCGCCTGGGCCACATCACGCAGGAAGAGCACGATGCCGCGCAGGCTGAGCCCATCACCCTCAACGTGACCGAGATCTCGGGCAGCGGTGTCGACGTATACTCACAGCCCTACTTTGTCTCCTATGTCAAGCAGCTGCTCGAGCAGGAGTTCTCCACCGACGTGCTCTTTAAGGGTGGCCTGACTGTTAAGACCACCATCGACCCCACCATGCAGCAGGTAGCCGAGGAGGCTGTGCGCTCACAGCTCGACACGCTTTCGCTCGATGGCCTGGACATGGGCATGGTTGTCGTTGACCCCAAGACCGGCTACATCAAGTGCATGGTGGGCGGCTACGACTACAACGCCGACGAGAATCACGTGAACCACGCTACGGCAAAGCGCCCCGTGGGCTCCACGTTTAAGGCCTTTACGCTGGCAACTGCCATCCAAAACGGCATGAACCCCAACGTCAGTCTCAACTGCAACTCGCCACTCAAGGCCAAGGGCACCACGACCGAGGTGCAAAACTATGACAAGCAGAGCTATGGCAACATCACGCTTAAGCAGGCAACGGCATACTCATCCAACACCGGCTACATTCAGGTGGCCGAAGCCATCGGCAATGACAAGATCATGTCGCTCGTCAAAAAGCTCGGCATCGATCCCGCCAAGGACAATATCGAGGACGTTCCCGTCATGACGCTCGGCACCGGGTCCATCTCACCGCTCGAGATGGCATCGGCCTACGCCGCTTTTGCCAACGGCGGCTATTATCGCCAGCCGATCGCCATCACCGAGATCGACTCGCGTACCGGCTCGGTTCTGTACCAGCACACCGACAATCCCACGCGGGTGCTCACCGAAGGCGAGGCTGCCGCGGTTACCGACGTTCTATCCGGCGTCATGCAGGGCAGCGGCACGGGTGCCGCCGGCGCGCTGAGCGTCAACCAGCCCTATGCCGGCAAAACGGGCACCACTGACAACACCACCAACCTGTGGTTCTGCGGCTACACGCCGCAACTGGCATGCGCCCTGTGGACCGGTTATTCCGCAGGCGAGATTCCCATCCAAAAGTACGGTTCGGACCTGCTGGGCGACAGCACCAACCTGCCCGTCTTTAAGAAGTTCATGAACACCGTTCTTGCGGGCGCCGAGCGCGAGGAGTTCCCGACCGGAACGGCTCCCACGTACAAGAACAATAACGTCTGGAAGTTCTACGGCACAAACAACAAGAAGAAGGAAGAGGGCGAGGATAAGGACGAAGACGAGGAAGAAGAGGAGGAGACCACCGGCGGGAGCGGCAGCGAGGGCGGTAACACCGGCGGCGAAGGCGATGGCGGCGGTACCACCCCTACTCCCAACCCCGACCCCAGCCCCAGCCCCGACCCTGGCCCGACCCCCGATCCCAGCCCTAGCCCGACCCCCGATCCCAGCCCTAGCCCGACCCCCGATCCTTCCACAGGTCAGTAGATAGCAAAGCGCCCGAGCAGCTCAAATGCTCGGGCGCTTTTTGTTGGGACATACATGGCATATCGCGCGCAATCGAGATGCCAAGACAGGACCGCCACAAAAAGGGCGTCGGCTCAAAACCGACGCCCCTGTATTTCTGCCGTCTTAGCTGGCGTTATTTACGCGCGTAAAGCTATTTACGCGCGGCACTGAGCTTGTTAATCAGCGCTTCGAGGCGTTCGCCATCCTCGGCAGTCTGAGCGATAACCAAAATCGTGTCATTGCCGGCAAGCGATCCGAGCACATCGGGCAGCTCGGCCGCATCGACAGCCGCGGCAATGCCCGAGGCGGTGCCGGGCTGAGCCTTAATCATAACCAGGTTGTCGGTGCGCAACACACCGGTAACCAGCTCGGAGACCATGCGCTGCAGGTGCAGGTCCTCAGCCAGAACATAGATGCCCTCGGGCAGTTTGCGCAGCCCCATATCGGCGATGTCACGCGAAACCGTCGCCTGCGTGCAATCAAAGCCCATGGCGCGGAGTTCGTCCACCAGCACGCGCTGCGTACGCACGTCTTTATTGCGCACGATATCTCTGATGGCATCCTGGCGCCCGTTGCGTTTTTTAGCCATATAAAACCTCACTCCATAGATGGCGAAGACAATCTATCAGTGATTGAATAGTTTAGCGCTATTTGAGGCTATTTGTGAATAAGAACGCATTTCGAAACAATTCTATGCAAATTATTTTCGAATATGACACAGCTAGGCTATCCTTGCGCCCGTTCTGTTCAAAAAAGCAGCCAGATGCGCATACATAACGCAGCGCATAGGCTTAACGTTGGCAATCGGCCCAAACAAAAGCCCAAGGCCTCGGCGCTCTCCCTTAAGGGCCACCGCCATCTGGCGGGTCCGCACGTCATTGAGCATATCACGCAATCGTGCCGTGCGCTCAATTGAAGACACCCCATGGGGGCTCAGGCACAAATTCTCGATACAAGCAACCAAGCGGCCATAGTAAAACCGTTGGCAGGCCAGCTTTAGATGGTTATCGTCATCTATTGCGTCAAATGGCACGCAAAGCTCTTCAAGCGCCTTGGCGTCATCGGAAAGTCGCGAGAACATGGTGGGGTCGAATGAATCCGCAACCGATGGCGCGGCCGTATGGAAACAAGCTTCGGCGCACCCAAATACGCGTTCCGCATGCGAAAGGGCAGGCGCCAAAAAGGCGATCGCACGATACGACTCGGCATGCTGCAGACACAACTCAAACAGGGAGCGTTCATACATCACACCGGAATGTTGACAAACCAGACCGCTCTCGACCAGCTTGGCCAGGCCTAAAGCCCGGTCTCCATCGTCGGCAAGGGCAATAGATTGCGCGTCCAACATACGAGAATGGCGTTCCCGATGCGTATCGTAGCGATCGAGCGACACCGAGGGAAATACGATATCTGCCGAGGTCTCACAAGCGACATCGAGCATTGCCAAAAACGCGTGCGGCGCAAACCACTCATCGGCGCTCATTGCGATAATGTGGGCCCCGCGCGAAGCGGCAAAACCCTCGCGAAGGCAAGCTCCGCTCGACGGATCGTCAACGTCTATCAAATCGATGTGAATATCTCTGCCCGCGGCAACATCGAGCGAATGACGAACGCCCGGCGCAGCGTTGCGACATGCAACGACAATCTGCATATCGTAGAGGTCTTGGTTTTGGACGCTTTCGAGTGCACGCATCGCGTAGCTGGGCGAACCCTCCACAACAAGGATCACCGAAAGTCGCGGAAGCGAGCCACGTCGAAGCAAGTTATCCATCCTCTCGACAGCAATAATCAACTGCCGTTCATGGTACACCCCGGCAATAAACGCAATGAGTCGCCTGATGCGCTGCACGCCAAGAACAGATGTTGCACACGGCTCGCCCACACGAGCAGCATACTTAGATGGCTCTCGCTTCTCCCCTATTCGAGCGCGACGAGCACGGTGGGGTCATAATCTACGCCCATAAAGGTAAGGCCGCACGCCGGCGCCGTGGGACCCGCAGCAGTACGATCGCAAGCGTCAATCACCTCGCGCATCCACTCGGGATCGCGGCGATGCATGCCGATCTCGACGAGCGTTCCCACGATGGTGCGCACCATCGAATGCAAAAACGCATTGCCCTCGATGGTAAACGTAAGGATATCCTCGCCAAAGGCGACCTCGTGGCCAAACTCGGCACGCATCACGCAACGATGCGTTGGCTTGCCCACGGCAGAAGCGACCTTACAAAAGCTCTTAAAGTCCTGTTCGCCCAAAAGCGCTGGGCAGGCGGCTGCCATCGCATCCACGTCCAAAGGATAACGATGCCACCATACCGCACCACGCGATAGCACCGGACGCGCATCGCGATCGGCAATGCGGTAGGTATAGGTCCGAGAACGTGCGTCAAAACGCGCAGAAAAGCCCTTACGGGCCTTGTAGACCTCATTAACGGCGATATCTTTGGGCAGCAGCGCATCCATAGCTCGCAGCCACCTGCGGCGCGTTAAAGCGAGCTCAGCATCCGTAACGGGCACGCTGATGTATTGGGCCACCGCATGCACCCCTGCATCGGTGCGCCCGGCACACGTCAAATCGACTGAGCGGCGCAAGAGCGTCTCTATGGCAAGACGCAGCTCTCCGGCAACCGTCGTCTGCCCCGGCTGCTCGGCAAATCCGCTATAGGACGAGCCGTCATAGGCAACACGAAACACCAACGTGGCATCGAGCTCTGGAGTCAAATTGAAATCAGACGGCGCGGTCATGGGCGCTCCCAACAAACAAACAACGATATCGCGACAAAAAAAGAGGGGTACGCGAACGTACCCCTCGAATATAGCCTATGCAGACGAATTGTCTACTCAGCGGTCTCCTCAGCAGGAGCCTCCTCGGCAGCGGTCTCCTCGACAGCCTCGACCTTCTTGGGAGCAGCGGCCTTCTTGGGGGCCGGAGCAGCCTTCTTGGCCTTGGGCGTGCAAGGCTCGGTGACGAGCTCCATGATAACGATGGGAGCGTTGTCGCCCTTACGGTTACCGAGCTTCATGATGCGGGTGTAACCGCCGTTGCGATCCTGCCACATGCCCTGAGCAGCCTTGTCGAAGATCTCGGCAACGAGCTGCTTATCGCCGAGCTTGGCGATAGCCAGACGACGAGAGTGCAGGTCGCCCTTCTTGGCCCAGGTGATGATCGGCTCGACAACCGAACGCAGCGCCTTAGCGCGGGTCTCGGTGGTCTTGATGCGGTCGTTCTCGAAGAGGGCCTTGGCCAGGCTCTTCTTCATGGCCTTGGTGTGGCTCGCATCGGTGCCGAGCTTCAGGCCCTTCTTAACGTTGTGACGCATGGTCTAGTTTCTCCTCAAATATGCGAAGCATTAAGCCTTCAGGCTCAGGCCCATGGACTCAAGCTTGTCCTTCACTTCCTCGATCGACTTAACACCGAAGTTGCGGATGTTCAGAAGATCGTTCTCCGAGAACTCAACGAGCTGACGGACCGAGTGAATGCTGGCACGCTTAAGGCAGTTGTAGGAACGGACAGAAAGGTCCAGATCCTCGATCTGCTTGTCCAGCTCGGCGTTGTCGTTGGTGACCTCGGGAGCGAAGATCGAAACCTCCTCCTCGACCTCGGGGGTCTCGGCAAGGTTCATAAAGGCAGCCATATGCTGGTTGATGATATTGGCAGCCTGGACCACGGCGTCGCGCGGGGCGATGGAGCCGTTGGTCTCGATCTCGAGGACAAGGCGGTCGTAGTCGGTGTGCTGACCGACACGGCAAGCCTCAACGAGCTTGGCGCAACGGGATACCGGCGAGTACAGCGAGTCGACGTGGATCACACCGATGGGATCGTTGTCGCGCTTGTTGGCCTCGCCGGAGACATAGCCGCGGCCATAGCCGATGCGCATGCTCATGGTGAGATGGCCACCCTCGGTGAGCGTAGCGATGTGCTGCTCGGGGTTGACCAACTCAAACTCGGACGGAATAAAGAAGTCCGCACCGGTGACCTCGCAGGGGCCGTCAACCGAGATGGTGGCGGTCGCCTCGTCGGTCGTGCCGAGAGCCCTGAAGACAAGACCCTTGACATTCAGGACGATGTCAGTGACATCCTCGACCATGTTAGGGATGGTCATGAACTCGTGCTGCGCGCCATCGATCTGAATAGCCTCGACGGCGGCACCCTCGAGCGAGGACAGAAGAACGCGACGCAGGGAGTTGCCCAGCGTATCACCGTAACCGCGCTCGAGCGGCTCGACGGAGACACGAGCAGACGTCTCGTTGATCTCTTCGACCTGAACCTGAGGCCTAATGAATTCTGACATGTATTACCTCCAGCCTCAGCAGCCCGGATGGACTACTTAGAGTAGAGCTCGACGATGAGCTGCTCGTTGATATCACCGCTGATCTGCTCACGCGTCGGCAGAGCGAGCACGTTACCAGACAGCTTCTCGATATCGACCTCAAGCCAGCCAGGGACCTCAAAGCGCTCGGAGGAAATCAGAGCCTCCTTGATGGGGAGGAGGTCACGGAACTTCTCGCCGACAGCGACGACGTCGCCGGCCTTGACGCGATAGGACGGGATGTCCACGCGCTTGCCGTTCACGGTGAAGTGACCGTGGCGGACGGACTGACGAGCCTCTTTACGGGTGCGAGCGAAGCCAAGACGGAAAACAACGTTGTCGAGGCGAGACTCAAGGATGATCATGAGGTTCTCACCGGTGACGCCGTTCATCTTACGGGCCTTGTTGAAGTAGCCGTGGAACTGCTTCTCCAGAACGCCATAGATGAACTTGACCTTCTGCTTCTCACGCAGCTGCATGCCGTACTCAGATTCCTTGCGACGGCGCTTGGGCTGACGGATAGATTCCTTCTTGCTGCTGTAACCGAGCTCAGCGGGATCGATCCCGAGCTGACGGCAGCGCTTAAGAACAGGAGTCCTGTCGATTGCCATATTGATACGATCCTTTCAGTTACACGCGGCGACGCTTCTTGGGGCGGCAGCCGTTGTGCGGGATGGGGGTCTTGTCCTGAATGCTCGAGACCTCGAGGCCAGCAGCCTGGAGGGAGCGGATGGCGGTCTCACGACCGGAGCCGGGGCCCTTGACGAAGACGGAAACCTTCTTCATACCGTGCTCCATGGCCTGCTTGGCAGCAGCCTCGGCAGCCATCTGGGCAGCGAACGGCGTGGACTTACGGGAGCCCTTGAAGCCCACCTGGCCAGCCGACTTCCAGGAAATGACGTTGCCCTGGGGATCGGTGATCGAAACGATCGTGTTATTGAACGTAGAACGGATGTGAGCCTGGCCCACGGAAATGTTCTTACGGTCCGCGCGCTTCAGACGGGCAGCGCGAACGTTCTTCTTAGCAGTAGCCATCTATCTAGCGCTCCTTATTTCTTCTTCTTAGCACCGATCTGACGCTTCGGGCCCTTGCGGGTACGAGCGTTAGTGTGGGTGCGCTGGCCGCGGACCGGGAGGCCCTTGCGGTGACGAAGGCCGCGGTTGCAGCCGATGTCCATAAGGCGCTTGACGTTCTGGTTGCGCTCACGGCGGAGGTCGCCCTCAACCATGATCTGGTTCTTGTCGATATACTCGCGGATGGCGTTAACCTCATCCTCGGTGAGGTCCTTAACGCGCGTATCCACGTTAACGTTGCACTCGACGCAGATTTTCGTCGCAGTGGTGCGGCCGATGCCGTAAATGTAGGTCAGACCGATCTCAACGCGCTTCTCACGCGGGAGGTCGACACCATTAATACGGGCCAACGTAGTCTCCTCTCTTAACCCTGACGCTGCTTATGACGGGGGTTCTCGCAAATGACGAGGACCTTGCCATGGCGCCTAATGATTTTGCACTTATCGCACATCTTCTTGACCGAAGGACGTACCTTCATCGTTCTTCCTTTCGGTAGCGCTCAAACTACTTCCCTACTATCTACTCGCCCAGCCGCAGGCGTTTAAAACTATGGCTGGTCTTCACACACAATCCGACCGTAGGTTGAGCTAAGCCTGCAGTCGGAAATAGAGTGCGTGTATGCGTGCCGCTATTTGTAGCGATAGGTGATGCGGCCGCGGGTCAGGTCGTACGGGGAAAGCTCCACGACAACCCTGTCACCGGGGAGAATACGGATGTAATTCATTCGAATCTTGCCAGAAATGTTGCACAGAACCGAATGACCGTTCTCGAGCTCGACCTTAAACATGGCATTAGGCAACGGTTCCTTTACCGTACCCTCGAGCTCAATTGCGTCTTCCTTCTTCACAAGCAATCATCTTTCTCTAGAAAACGACAGCGATTGAGTATTCTACAACACGTATACACGCATCGTAATAACTTCGTAATGGCTCCACAACTACGTGGAACTTGTTACATTTGAAATGTAAAACAAAGCCGTTCCCTGATGCCCAAGATCGCCTTGGAATGAGAAGGCATAGACCTTGGGGTCATGCCTTCGAAATTGAAAGGCGAGGTTGGGCATCAGGGGGCGGCGACTTTTACATTTCTCCGCCTTGGAGCGAACACCAGGATCCTTGCGCATCGGTGGTGAGAATCACCGGACCGTCATTGGTGATGGCGACGGTGTTCTCGTAGTGCGCGGCGGGCAGGTGGTCGTTGGTGGTGACGATCCAACCGTCGGAGCCCGTGCTCACATGGTTGGAACCCATCGTTACCATCGGCTCGATGGCAATGACCATACCGGCCTGGAGGCGAACGCCCCTCCCCTTCTTTCCATAGTTAGGAACGTTGGGGTCCTCGTGCATCACGCGGCCAATGCCATGGCCCACATAGTCACGAAGCACGCCATAACCGTGAGACTCGGCGAGGGACTGGACGGCATAACCAACATCCCCGATATGGTTACCGGGAACAGCCTGCTCAATGGCAGCCTTAAGGCAATCGCGCGTAACCTCGCACAGGGCCTTGGCCTCGGGCGTAGGGGTGCCGACGAAAAACGTCCATGCGTTATCGCCAAACCAACCGTCGACAACGGCTCCCGTATCGATAGAGATGATATCGCCATCGCGCAGGATCATATCGGGGTTGGGAATACCGTGGACCACGGCATCGTTGATCGATGCGCAAATGGTCCCCGGGAACCCGCCGTAACCCTTAAAGGCCGGGGTGCCGCCATGCATGCGGATAATCTGCTCCGCGAGCTGATCGAGCTCAAAAGTCGAAACGCCGGGGCGCACCATGGCTCCAACGTGGCGGAGCGCCATCTTAGATAGCGCTCCTGCCTTCTTCATCTGCTCGATTTGCGTTGCAGACTTAATCTTAATCATAGACCGAGGGCCTCTTTGACATCCCCGTATACGGTCTCGCGAGCCTGGTCACCGTTGACCGACTTGAGCAGACCCTGGCCACGATAGTAATCGACAAGCGGGCTCGTGGACTTCTCGTAGACGTCGAGACGGTTCTTGATGGTCTCGGGCTTATCGTCGTCGCGCTGATACATCTCGCCGCCGCATTTGGGGCAGGTAACATCGGCAGCAGTGCCGGTGTAACCGCAGGCGCGGCAGGTGCGACGCGAAGACAGACGATCGATGATGACCTCGGGGGCAACGTCGACCAGAAGGGCGCAGTCGATCTCGCGACCCATGGTGGAGAGCTCGGAATCGAGCGTCACAGCCTGGGCGGTGTTGCGCGGGAAGCCGTCGAGGATGAAGCCCTGCTGGGCGTCATCGGCGGCAAGGCGCTCCTTGACAAGGTCGATCACGAGCTGGTCGGGAACGAGCTCGCCAGCGTCCATGTACTTCTTAGCCTGAATACCAAGCTCGGTGCCACCCTTGACGGCAGCACGCAGCAGGTCGCCCGTGGAGATGTGGGCGACGCCAAACTCGGCGACGAGCTCCTGTGCAACGGTGCCCTTACCGGCACCCGGAGCTCCGAGCAATACGAGGTTCATGAGCAATCCTCCTCTAGCCTATTTAAAGAATCCATCGTAATCATACATCTTGATCTGGCCTTCGAGCTTGTCGACCGTGTCGAGCACGACGCCGACCATGATGAGGATGGACGTGCCGCCAAATGCCTGGATCAGCTGATTGCCCGTGAAGGAGAAGATGATCGAAGGCACGATGGCGATGAGCGCCAAAAAGACAGCGCTGGGAAGCGTAATCTTGTTGAGCGCGTTCTTGATGTAGGCCGCGGTAGCCCTACCCGGACGAACGCCCGGAATAAAGCCGCCCTGCTTCTTAAGGTTGTCGGCCGTGTCATCGGGATTGAACACCATGGAGGTGTAGAAGTACGCGAAGAACACGATGAGGACAACGTTAAGCACCCAGTTGAGCCAACCGGTCGAAAGCGCAGAGGCAACTGCCTGAATCCAGCCGATGCCGGGGAAGAACACGGCAACCTGAGCCGGGAAGTACAGCAGCGCCGAAGCGAAGATGATCGGCACGACACCCGCGGTGTTGACCTTGATGGGCAGGTAGGTGGTCTGGCCACCCATCATGCGACGGCCCACGACGCGCTTAGCGTAGGAGACCGGAATGCGGCGCTGGCCGCGCTCAAGGAAAACGATCAGCGGGATAACCAGCAGGATGATGGCGCAGATGATCACCATAGTGATGATGCCACCGCCATTGCCCTCGGTGCTGGAGAAGATCGCCTGCGGCAGACCGGCCATGATGTTCGCAAAGATGATCAGCGACATGCCATTGCCGATACCGCGCTGGGTAATGAGCTCACCAATCCACATGATCAGCATGGCGCCCGCGGTGAGCGTGCCGACGATCATGAGGTCGAAGATGATCTCGGGAGCGGCGGCGCCATTAAAGCTGATGCCGAAGCTCTTAAAGAGGAAGAGGTAACCCACGGAGTTGAGGATTGCCAGAGCCAGGGTGAGGTAACGCGAATACTGCGTAATCTTGGTCTGACCGACCTCGCCCTCGCGGGCAAGCTCATGCAGGGAAGGCACAACGGCCTGGAGCATCTGGAGGATGATCGAGCTGGTGATGTAAGGCATGATGCCCAGCGAAAACACCGACACATAGCTCAACGCGCCGCCAGAGAAAAGATTCAGGAGGGCCATAGCACCTGCGGCGACCGAATTGTTATCGGTCGAGAAAAGGCCCAGCATCCCCTGGAAGGGAATGCCGGGCACAGGAACGTGCGCACCAATGCGGTACACGACGAGCATAGCTATGGTAAAAAGAATCTTTTCGCGCAGTTCTTTGATGCGGAAAGCATTCTTAAGACCATTTAGCACGGCAGCTCGACCTTTCCGCCGGCGGCCTCGATCTTGGCCTGCGCAGAAGCGCTGACCTTGTCGACCTTGACCGTGAACTTCTTGGTAAGCTCACCATTGCCGAGCACCTTGACGGGCTCGAACTCGCTCTTGGTGATGCGAGCGGCCTTAAGAGCGGCACCGTCGATTACAGCGCCATCCTCGAACTTACGCTCGAGACGCTCAACGTTAACAGCGGTGTACTCGATACGACGGGGGTTGCGGAAGCCCGGAAGCTTGGGCAGGCGCATAGCCAGCGGAGTCTGGCCACCCTCGAAGCCGGCACCCTTGGTGCCGCCAGAGCGAGAGCCCTGGCCCTTCTGGCCGCGGCCAGAAGTGGTGCCGTGACCCGAAGAATTGCCACGGCCAACGCGCTTGCGGTTCTTGGTGGAACCGGGCGCGGGAGTAAGATCGTGAAGCTGCATTTGCTACTCCTCTACAATCTCGACAAGGTGCTTGACCTTGAAGATCATGCCGCGGACGGACTCGTTGTCAGTAATCTCGCGAACCTCGCGGATCCTGTGGAGACCGAGGGCACGGACAGTACGGACCTGGTCCTGCTTGCAACCGTTGGTGCTGCGGACCTGCTTGATCTTGATGGTGTCAGCCATGCTTAGTTCTCCTTACCGACGAACATCTCGGAGACCGTCAGGCCACGGCGAGCCGCGACGTCCTCAGGGCTGGAGAGCTCCTTGAGGCCCTCGACGGCAGCCTTGATGATGTTGAGGCCGTTGTCGGTACCGAGGGACTTGGACAGGACGTTCTTGATGCCAGCAAGCTCAAAGAGGGGACGCACAGCGCCGCCGGCGATAACGCCGGTACCCTCGACAGCGGGCTTGATGATGATGCGGCCGGCACCAAAGTGGCCGATAACCTCGTGCGGAATGGTGCCCTCTTCGGTCACCGGCACGTGGAACATGTTCTTCTTGGCATCGAGAGACGCCTTGGAGATAGCCATGGGCACCTCAGCGGACTTGCCCATGCCAACGCCGACGTTGCCCTTGCCATCGCCAACGACGACGAGAGCGACGAGGCTCATGCGACGACCGCCCTTGACGGTCTTCGACACGCGGTTGATGTAAACGACGCGCTCCTCGAACTCGGAGGCCTCGCGCTGCTGCTTCTGATTACGAGCCATGTGCTACATACCTCCTAGAACTCGAGACCGGCGGCACGAGCACCGTCGGCGAGGGCCTTGACGCGGCCATGGTAGATACGGCCACCGCGATCGAAGGCGACCTTGGTGATGCCGGCCTCGATGGCACGCTTGCCAACGAGCTGACCGACCTTCTCCGCAGCCTCCTTGTTCGAGGTGTGGGTGCCCTTGAACTCGGCCTCGAGGGTCGAGGCAGAGACGAGCGTCAGGCTGGAGCCCTTGCTATCGTCGATAATCTGGGCATAGATGTTGGCGTTAGTACGGGTCACGCGAAGACGCGGACGCTCGGCGGTACCCGAGATCTTGCCGCGAACACGACGCTGACGACGCTTGAGGCCTTCCAGCTTCGCCTTATGCTTGTTCATACGTAAACTCCTAAAAAGGTTGATCTTGCCAGCACCTAACGGGGTGCTGGTCTTATGCGAGTGAGTCGGTTACGACTACTTGGCGGCCTTACCCAGCTTGCGGCGGATGTGCTCGCCAACGTAGTGGATACCCTTGCCCTTGTAAGGCTCGGGAGGACGATGGCCGCGGATCTCAGCGGCGATCTGACCGACCTGCTGCTTGTTGATACCCTTGACGTTCACGTGGGTGTTGTCGGGAACCTCGAAGGTGATACCCTCGGGAGCCTCGACGATCACGGGGTGCGAGAAGCCCAGGGAGAACTCGAGGTTCTTGCCCTTCTGCTGCACGCGGTAACCGACGCCGGCGAGCTCGAGCTTCTTCTCGAAGCCCTCGGAAACGCCAACAACCATGTTGTGGATGAGGGCGCGGGTGAGGCCGTGGCGGGCACGGGTCTCACGCTCGTCGTCGGGACGGGAAACGGTGAGGACGTTGTCCTCGATATTGATAGCGAGCTTCTCATAGACATCGAGCTCGAGCTGGCCCTTGGGGCCCTTGACGACAACGTTGTTGCCGTTGACTGCCACTTCGACTCCGGCGGGAATCTGGACAGGCTTATTACCGATACGAGACACGGTGATCTCCTTTCCTTCTACCTACCGAGCGAATTACCAGACGTAAGCGATGATCTCGCCGCCGACGTTGTGCTTGCGAGCATCGCGGTCGGTCATGACGCCATGGCTGGTGGAAATAATGGCGGTACCAAGGCCACCGCGGACGCGGGGCATGTCGGCAACGCCGGTGTACTTACGCAGGCCCGGCTTGGAAATGCGGCGGATGCCGTTGATGACCTTAGCCTTCTTGGGACCATACTTAAGCGTGATGTGCAGAGTCTTCTGGGGAACGGTGTCCTCGACATCGTAGCCCTCGATGTAGCCCTCCTCGTGCAGAACACGAGCGATCTCGACGAGCTTCTTGCTGCTCGGCATGGAGACCGTGGCCTTGTTCACAGAGTTAGCGTTACGAATGCGCGTAAGCATATCTGCGATCGGGTCTGTAAGGTTCATACAGATTCTCCTTCGTTCTTGATGAACACGTGCTCTTGGTTCTTCGCCGCCCTTAACGGCAAAGCCTAACTAGCACGTTTTCCCTGTTCCAAACGGATGCTTGAAACGCTGGTAGTGACTTACCAGCTGGCCTTCTTAACGCCGGGAAGCTCGCCCTTGAGTGCAAGCTCGCGGAAGCAGACACGGCACAGGCCGAACTTGCGGTACACAGAGTGCGGACGGCCGCAGCGCTGGCAGCGCGTGTACTCACGAGTAGAGAACTTCTGCTTGCGATTGCACTTGACGATCATCGATGTCTTAGCCACTTATATCCTCCTCACATAGAGTATTGTTCGCCCCAAGCGCCGCCCCCTTGTGGGAACGGCGCTTATAGGGCAGGTGAACCTATTTCTTGAACGGGAAACCAAAGGCGTCCAGAAGGGCCTTGGCCTCCTCATCGGTGTTGGCGGTGGTCACGAAAGTGATGTCCATACCACGCTGGTGATCGACGGAGTCAAAGTCGATCTCGGGGAAGATGAGCTGCTCGGTGACGCCCATGGAGAAGTTACCACGGCCGTCGAAGCTCTTGGCGGAGATGCCGCGGAAGTCGCGGATACGGGGGATAGCGACGGAGGTCAGACGATCGAAGAACTCCCACATACGGTCGCCACGCAGGGTAACCTTGCAGCCGATCGGCATGCCAGCGCGCAGGCGGAAGGTAGCGATGGACTTGCGGGCACGGGTGATCATCGGCTGCTGGCCGGTGATGGCGCGCAGGTCGCGCACGGCACCGTCGATGGCCTTGGAATCGGTAGCGGCCTCGCCGACACCCATGTTCACGACGATCTTCTCAAACTTGGGGATCATCATGACGTTCTCGTACTGGAACTTGTCCTGAAGCTGCTGCTTGACCTCGTTGTTGTACTTGGCCTTCAGACGCGGCACATACTTCTCTTCTGCCATTGTTCACTCCTTCTTGGGGTTTTAAGCACGGGGCGTGGCCACGGTGGGTTGTCCTCGTGCCTCCTGACTGCATCCGCGCCGCTCATGGCATTTCGCGGTTTGGACTCGACGCAGCAGGAGCCGACAAAACAATCGGTACTATACGCGCATTGGGTGCGTATTTCCAGAAAAACATCGTCTGCCTGCACAACTCCACAACTCCCCCGCACAAATGGGTCCCAAAAAACAGTTGCGGTGAAATAGGGGCTGTTTGACGGCCTAACAGGCTTAAACAATCCGTATTTCACCGCAACTCATCGGCTTCCTCTTGAGGCGTGAAGCCGCAGACCGACGCGATGATGATAGCGGGCGTGACGATACCCGCGAATGCCGCCAGCACATGCTGCAGTGCATGGGGCAATACCTGCACAAACGAAACTTTTCCCGTACGTTCGAACAGGGCGTCCCCTGCCACCGGCTCTGCCATTTACGCCTCCCATACCCTAGGCAGCGGCCCTATGCCGCCCAACGGGCGGACATTATAGGGCATATGGCACAGGTAGCATTTTGACCCGCATGCGGCAGAGGGCTGGGGTAGCTAATTTGGGACGGGGCTCTTTTAGCTACCCAACAGTGAGCGAACGCCTCGAGATGATTTTTCTGGGACGGGGATTTAAAAATCATTGCGAACCTAATGATTATTTAAGGCTCTGTTAGACCAGGATTGACATGCCGACCTGCCGGCTAACTCGCCGTCTCCTCGTCGGGCGCCGGCGTCTTGACCCTCATCTCGAACGGCATCCCGCCCTCTC